>JAAZXX010000173.1 GCA_014239995.1 Verrucomicrobiia bacterium | reverse complement strand
TCCCGGGAAAGAACCTTTCCGCGGTTCGAGTCGAGGTGACGGTCGAAATACCCAACTGGGCCGCCACACGTGCCTGGGTCAATGGCGAGATTCCCCTCTTCATTCATGCCAATGAAAAGCGCCAGATTGAATCGGCGGTCACATGGACGAGTGAACGCAAGCTCAGGATGGTCCTGGTGGGCGGCAGGGACGCATGGATGCTGGCCGAGCTGCTCGTCATGCATGAGATACCCGTCATCTATGAACACACCTTCACCTTACCTCAACGTGGAGCAGACCCCTATGATGTCCATTTTGCAGCCCCCAGCATTTTGAGCAAAGCCGGGGTACGTGTCATTTTCAGCGAAGGTTCGGATCGATTTGCAGCCTCTTCAGTTCGCAACCTTCCCTATGCGGCGGCACAGGCTGTGGCCTTTGGTTTACCCGAGGAAGAGGCACTCAAGGGACTGACCTTATACACCGCGGAAATCCTGGGCCTGGGATCGCAATTGGGATCCATTGAAACGGGCAAGGAAGCCTCCTTGATCGCACTCAACGGAGAGCTTCTCGATATTCGAGCACAAGTCACCCATGTGTGGATTCAGGGACAATCAATTTCGATTGAAAGCCGTCACACCCGGCTTTATCGCAAGTATCGGGACCGCCCCCGCATAAGCACCCCGGACTGAGTCGCATGGTCCCAAAAGGGGTGAGGTGCGGGTCCCCCAGCATGCCAAGGAGGGGATCAGCTTCTTAAACGATCAATCGCGTGCCTGGGCGACCAATTGCCTGGGGTGATTCCTGACCCATTGGACCTCCTCGGGCTTCAATGCCCGATTGAAACAGCTCACTTCGTCGATCAAGCCGATGTAGCTCAATCCCAGGTAGAGTCGAACCGATTCACTGGCGGGCCAGGTAAAGGTCTGTTTCCAGCCCTTGATCTCTCCCCTGGATGCACCATCCATGTAGAGACGTGCCACTCCATTTTTGTCTCCTGTGTTAAACGAAGCCCATGTAAAAAGGACATGTGTCCACTTTTCCCGACCAAAAGGAGGGGTCTTCACGGGCAATAATGGTCGTTTTTCTTCGGGAATATCCTTACCATCAGGGTTCCAGACCCGAACATCAGCAAAGGCTCCGAGCCTGAAATCCCTGGGATTTCCATCCTTGCTGAAATCCACAAAAAAGGCGGCATCATTCCAGGCGCGAGTGGTTAATTGCAGCGGGTCCGCATACCCGGGGGCCAGTTCGGTCTCAGGATCCAGTTTCATCCACAGGGAAATACTGCCTTCCCACTCTTGCCGATCATAGCGCACATTCCCCTCACCCTGGTAAAAAATCCATGGTGCGTTATTGGCGTTAAATCTCAGAGCACCACCTCCCTGGATACCCGAGTTTTTTTTCCACAAGGTCTGCCCTTGGGTGTGTAGTCCGCGTCGGATGGTCTCTTTGGGTTGCTTGGAGCTTATCGTGTAGAGACTGGGATTCCCCTTGGAAACATCGGCTTCTATACCTTTATCAAAGGAGGCATGAAAAGTCAGTGCCTCAAGCACCGACCGCTCCGCAGATTGAGATTGGGACTGCAAGGCAAGGCCTGCAAGGCAGATCAGGGAACACGTAAAACCACGTTGAATCAGGGGCAGCACTTGGCTTTTCATGTGCTTTGTTTTATCCTTTGGAGCGCCGATTGAAAGCGCAAACCGCATGGAACCGACTCATAGGACAATCAAGATCAAACTGACTATCGCCTATCATGGAGCCCATTACAACGGCTGGCAAACCCAGAAAACCGGCACGGGCGTCCAGAGCCTGGTAGAAGCATGCCTCAAACGATTATTCCCAACCGCGGGTCCCCTGTGCGGTTCAAGCCGCACGGATACCGGCGTACACGCATTGGGAATGGTCGCCCATGTAAGTCTACCGACGCAGGCACGCGCCATGCAACCACGCAAGCTGCGCCTGGCCATGAACGCCCTTCTTCCCTCCGACATCCGGGTGGTTTCCGCCGCAAGGGTTCCATTGAAATTCCATGCACGCTACGATGCGAAGCGCAAGCAGTATCGCTATTTGATCTGGAACCATCCGGCAATGAACCCCCTGCTTGTCCCCCTGGCCTGGCATGTTCCCGTCGCACTGGATCTCAAGGCCATGCAGCAAGCTTCCTCGCATTTCCTGGGCACGCGCGACTTCAAATCCGTTGCCTCCAACCGGAACTACGCCTACGAGAGCACGACACGTACGCTCACACGCTGCGATGTGCGTCGAAAGGGAGCTGCATTAAAAGTGGTGATTGAGGGGGATGGTTTTCTCTATAAAATGTGTCGAGGCATCGTTGGAACACTGGTCACCGTGGGCAAGGGAAAATGGGAACCGGAAACCATACCCTCCCTGCTCCTGGAGAGGAAGCGTTGCCTGACCGGCATGAATGCCCCTGCACATGGGCTCTCCCTGCAAAAGGTTTTTTACTGATCCGGAACCTTCAAGGTCAATCGACAGGCATCCTTCCCAAGACGTTCTCTCAATGCATGGGCATAGGTCATCAATGCCTCGGGACAATGCATGAGCTGCACCTCAAAACGGCGCGACAGGGCTGCGAGGCTTTCGTCCAAGCGGGTTACCTTCATGATATTCAGGTAATCCGGTCCGTTCATGTGTGAGGCTGGTAATTTTGCCAAACGAAATTTCAGTCTGGATACCGCCAAAGTATCCTGTTCAAGCATCAGACCGGCGTAGAGGGCGTTCACAGCAAGATCACCCTCAGCTTCAATCTCGAAAACGCGATCCTTGAGGGAGGGCTCGGCAAGCAGTGCCTTCATCGCATGGACAAGGTCAAACACGCGCATGCCGTCCAGGGTCTGGCCGACGAGCATGAAACGTCTTCGGATCTGGTTACGTTTATGTTCCTTCAAATCCCTGAAGGGAAAGGACGCGTCCCTTGTTGACACAATCACCAGGCCAGGGTCCCGAACCGTGTCTCCCCCCTCCATGACATCGTTCGTATCCCCGGCGGTAAAGGCAACGCGTATGGGCATGTCATCCAGCAAGTCCGGTGAGATAAACCTAAGGGCCGTTTTCACGGAAGGCTGCGGGTGCAGCCACTGGGTCTCGGTCAAACGGGGATCCAGGGCATATTGCGGGTCTTCCCGGGCAACAGACAGTTCAGGCCAAGCGCCAAAGACCTCCCGGCGCAGGACAGCAGACAGGTGAACGACTTGACGGTCCCATGCCATGATCGAGGCAGGCACCTGGCCAGGGCGGGCACGGGGGACGAAGTGCTCATCGATCGAGGTCACCTTTTCATCGCCTGGCAATACATCAAAAACTTTCAGTTGAACCGGAGTAATTTCCTTGGTCGCGACGCCTTCTACAGGCTCTCGAATGTCCATAAGCCACCGCCGAAACCATCGAAAGGCGGGTCCCTGAAGGTCCTGTGTATCTTTGTGGGGACCTTCGGTAATAAGGAGACCCAGACGGTCGCTCGCCCCCAGCAATGCATAGACTTTCCTTACCTGCGCATGCGTTCGCAAGACCCCATCGAGGGGAAAAATAGCATCCTTGTCGGAGTTGGCGATCAGCAGGGGTCGGGGCGCCACCAAGGCGGCAATCATCGGGTAATCCCATCGATAACGATTCACCATGAACATGCAATCGCAATGCCCCTCCACCGCACCATCCAAGACGTAATTCCTCAAGTCCGTGATACCCGCAACTGGCACCACAACCTTGACACGCTCATCCAGAGCGGCGACCCACCAGGAGTAAACACCTCCGCCGGAACGTCCGGTGATCCCAAGCCGCTGTGCATCTACCTCGGAGCGGCTCTGCAAGTAGTCCAAGGCACGTATGCCGTTCCAGGCTTCGACGCCAGCCGGGGTATAGCCGCGGGAATTCCACCACCACCGATGGTAACGATAGGTACCATGATGCATCCCCTCAATCTCGCCTAGCTGGATAGTGTCAATGATCAGGCAAACAAAACCATGACGCGCAAACCAGATGCCGTGGTGCTGATATGCTGTCTTGTTACCGTAGCTGACACCTCCCTCCTTGGCATGGGCATGGCCACTGACGTATAGAATGGCCGGGAGCGGTTCAACGACATCCCTTGGAAGATAAAGGTTGCCGGTCACATAGAGTCCGGGCAAGGACTGGAAATGAAGGTTCTCCACAACATAATCGCCCTTGTCCATGCGTTTGCTTACCACCGGAAGCATGGGCGTTCGACCCGGCATGGGATCCAGTCCCAGCATCTCCGCCAGCTGCCGTCTCAGCTCAGGTTGCTGGCCTTTCCAGTAACCAGGCGTGGATGCGTCCATGATGCCACGTGTGCGGGCCTCCAGCTGGCCTACCTCTTTTTCAAAGTAGGCACTTAGTTCACGATCAATCGAGCTATCTGCAGCAAAGGCGATTGTGAAAGGCCAGACCCAGAAACCCAGCCAACAGAGAGATATGGAATACTTTCTTGTGGGTTGCATATGATCAAGGACATCACATTAACTGGCATGCCTGGCCTGAAGCAAGCGGTATCCGCCTTGCATCCCCTGCAGAAAATTCCATGGAAGCACCGATGAGGAAGGCATTTCCTGAAACCTTCATAAGGTATGCAAAGGTTACCTAAAAAACTGTTCGAACGCCTTCGGAGCCGTAGAATAAAAGGATGGAAAGCATGGAAGAAAACCAGCAGGACGACATGGCCAAATCAGGAACCAGAACCAGGCTGCCGAGAACCATCCTCAGAAGGATTGCGCTGGCGCTTTACCTCTTGCAATACCAGCTTCTGGCACAGCCCATGTCCCAGGGTTACACCATCCCGACCATTGACCTTGCACAGGAAACCCATCGTCAGGTGATCGTGGACCGCGAAGCAGGACAGTATCTCGGTCATCCAACAACATGCCTCCTGGAAGATGGTAAAACCATGCTGTGCGTCTACCCCAAGGGACACGGTCGGGGTGCGATTGTCTACAAACGCAGTCTCGACGGAGGCAAGACATGGTCCGGTCGTCTCAGGACACCTCCTTCCTGGGGCACATCCAGGGAAGTACCAACGCTACACCGCGTAATCGATGCAGCCGGCAAAAAACGCATCATCATGTGGTCCGGTCTTTATCCCGCAAGACTGGCCTTCAGTGAGGACGACGGACAAAACTGGAGTGAGCTTCAAGCAGCAGGCAATTGGGGTGGCATCGTGGTCATGGGTTACGTTGCTCCCATAGGAAAGCAGCAGGGAAATTACATGGCGATGTTCCACGATGATGGTCGCTTCTTTGGCGTTGAAGGCAAGCGAAGTTCCTTCATGACCCTTTACCAAACCTTCTCCAAGGATGGCGGACTGAGCTGGACCTACCCTGAAACCATTTACAAGAACGATCAAATCCATCTTTGTGAACCGGGCATGGTACGCTCTCCAGATGGAAAACAGATGGCGGTTCTCTTGCGTGAAAATGCCAGGCGCCGAAACTCGCACGTGATGTTCAGTTCCGACGAAGCAGACACCTGGACAAAGCCAAGGGAATTACCGGCCTCCTTGACAGGTGATCGCCACACGGGAGTTTACGCCCCTGACGGTCGCTTGTTCATCTCTTTCAGAGACACGACACATCAATCACCCACCAAGGGCGACTGGGTGGCCTGGGTGGGGACTTACGAGGATATTCTGCACAACCGCGAGGGGCAATATCGTGTGCGACTCATGAAGAATCACAAGGGGGCCGATTGTGCCTACCCCGGCGTGGAACTGCTTCCGGACGGTACCATTGTCACCACGACCTACGGTCACTGGACCCAAGGGGAATCACCCTATATTGTCAGCGTACGATTAAAACTCTCTGAACTGGACCCTAGGGCACCGGGACAGACCAGGTAGTTCACGGCCCTTCCCGCGCCGGGGTTCAAGTGGCCGGCACAAACCTTTGTAAAGCCAGCGCTCCTACAAAGAGGAGGATCATGACAGCGCTCCATACCGGATCAAACCCCACAACAGCCACCATGTCCACAAGGGGAATCCCTGCCAACAAACCGGAAACCGTCCGGACAATCTGGATCTGCTGTTTTCGAAAAACAAACTGCAGGCACCAGACGATCCAGAGAAGCAGCAAAAGGACAGCAGCAAGACCGCTCCAGAAAAAACGACCGTTATTGACGAGGAACCCGAGTACAAGGGGAGCGCCAATGAAAAGACAGGGCCAGAGAGAGATGATAGCCCCGGTAGACTCCCGCTTGGCGACATAGCTGAGACCAATGATGTAAAAGGCCAAAGCCAGAGAGTTCCATAATGCCAGACCCTGCCATGGATCTCCTGAGACATCGAAAGCTGCCATCATGAGGAACAAACGACATCCGGCCATGATCACTGGGGAAAAAGGAAAATGTTTATGAACCGCATCGTAGAGGATAATGCTCCCTACCAGCAGGAGGCACAGGAACATGCCCACGCCGGCCACGCCCACCAGAAGAAGGCCTCCAAGCCCCAGTTGCCCCCATCCCAGCAACCAGACCAGTTTTTCATCGACATGCCCTGCAGGAATGGGTCTTTCCCTTCGAAAACGTCTGTCAAATCCGGCATCAAAGGCATCATTCAGGAACATCCCACCCAGATAAAGCAGGCTTGCCCCAAGACAGAGCCAGAGGAGCGAGTAGAAGCTACCCCCTCCCCCCAACAACCATCCCGCCAGGCAATTGGACCAAACCGTTGGGAGGTTCGAGATACGTCCCAGGACCAGGAGTGCCCGCCATCTCGCGGGCTGTTGATAACGAAACAGGACCATAAAGGCCCCAAAGAAAACTGAATTCCAGACATTTTTGCAACCACGGAAAAAAACATGACTCCAAAGGGCCTTGCCAGGGACATCGAGAAGATGCGTGCATCACACACGACTGGAGCCGATGTTCAGGAGATTCTGTCCGAGAAGATATCCCACCACACTCAGGGCAACCGAATAGCCCGAATACTTCGAACCGATTGAATCACAATGCGACAAACACTTGATATCGTGCCGTATTCAAAAAAAAACACCCCCTTATTGACTTGAGATTCTTCTTATGGATTGTAAGATGCTAACTAATCACCATGACGACCGGGAACCTATCATTGCTCTGGCAAATGAAGCTACGGGGTCTCAAGATGCAGGTCGTGTTGTTATTTCCCTTGTTTTTCTCGGATTCATTGAAGGCGGCGAATGATTCGGCGAACGACTCTGGACTCGACTTTTTCAAGAAAAATGTAAGTCCTTTACTCATCACTTCATGCTTCAAGTGTCACTCCCACGCGCACCAGAAATCAAAGGGTGAACTTTTTCTCGACAGCCGTAAAGCCCTTAT
>JAAZXX010000172.1 GCA_014239995.1 Verrucomicrobiia bacterium | reverse complement strand
TAACTTCCTTCAAACGTGAATACGGCATCCCGCCCTGGATGTTTCTAACCTACCTATTTATACCCCTGAGCGTGGGCATGTTTCCTCATTTATTTCAGCACTGGTTGACGGCAAAAAGTGCACGTGCCTTCAAGTTGACGGTATTTGCACATCCACTCTGCATCCTGATCGTGTGGGTTCCCTGCGTGTTGATTGGCATCTGGGCAACGGGCATTCTCCCCCCCCTGGATTCAAGCAGGGTAAGCGGCGTGCTTGGACTGACCGTCAAGACCCTCGTGGGAAGTCCCATCCTGACGGGATTCCTCACGGCTGGAATCCTGGCTGCGATCATGTCCTCACTGGATTCGCAGTTTCTCTGCCTGGGCACCATGTTCACGAATGATATCGTGTTGCACAAGGTGGGCGAAGGAAAATTGAGTGATCGGCAGATCATCCTCATTGCCCGGGGGTTCATCGTCGCCATTGTCTTGCTCACCTACCTACTTTCCCTCATGGCTCCCCAAAACGTCTTTGACCTGGCTGTTTGGTGTTTCAGTGGCTTTGGCGCTCTCTTTCCGCTGGTCTTTGCCGCGCTTTACTGGAAGCGAACAACCAAGGCGGGCGCCTACGCGTGTATCCTCGCTGCGACCCTGAGCTGGCTTTATTTTTTCCACCTCAGTGGTTATGGATCCGAGCTGGTGCTCGGCCCGGGCGTGATGCCAGTGGCCGCATGTTTTATATGCTCGACACTTGCATTGGTAGTCGTTTCCCTGCTGACACGCCCTCCCGGAGAAGAAACCCTGAGAAAATTTTTTCCTGACGAAACAAATTGAATAATTACTGGAAGGTTCCCAGAGCCGTGTTACCGATGTTACTATGAGCGAAAATACTGTCTCAAACGATGCTATTCAAAAATCAAGAGAACAACTGGACGCACATGTGATAGACATCGTCCGATGGCATTTCTCTGAGGATACAGGATGCCCATTCTGGCTTGAGTGGGCGAAAAAGGCAGGATGGAATCCTGTTCAGGAAATTAAATCTTTTGATGACCTGTTACTGCGCTTCCCTCATTTTCAAGATGAATGGTTGCGCGATCTACAGCCCGAGGTCTGGGTGCCCAAAGCATTCAAAGGGAAACCTTTCAACGTGTTTGAGACAGGCGGAACCACCGGGATGCCCAAGCAGAGGATCGGCTGGGAGGACTACAAGGTGGATTACAGCGAGTTTTCGGAAAAAATTTCAGATGCACATTTTCCCAGAGACCATTACTGGTTGATGATGGGACCAACCGGTCCACGCCGTTTGCGATTGGCCATTGAGCATCTGGCCAATGTCAGGGGATGTTCCTGCTATTTTATCGACCTGGACCCCCGTTTCGTCAAAAAACTTATCGCAGGCAAACAATTCGATGTGGCACGCAGCTATATGGATCACGTTGTCGATCAGGCCGTGACCATCCTGAAGCATCGCAGTGTCAGCGCAGTTTTCACCACTCCGAAATTATTGGAAGCCTTGTCCGAAAAAATTGATCTTTGGGAAGCGGGGATTCGAGGAGTGTTCTGTGGGGGCACCACTATGGACCCGCAATACACCCGGTTTCTCATTGAAGAAGTTCTGGAAAATCGCATCGGCTTCTATCCGACTTACGGTAACACCCTCATGGGACTGGCGGCAAGTGTTCCAATCAGCAAGGAAGACAACTATTCCATCACGTATTACTCCCCCCAACCTCGCGCCGTTTTAAGAGTGGTGAATCCCGAAAACACCGAAAAGGTCCAGGCATACGATGCCTGGGGTCGCGTGGAACTCACCACACTCACAAGGGAATTCTTCATGCCTCGATTCCTGGAGCGTGACGAGGCTCTACGCTGTCCAGCTCGCCCTCCGTATGCATGGGATGGAGTGGCACAGGTCCGACCCTTCGGTGCCATGGAAAAGAAGATCGTTGAAGGCGTCTATTAGACTACTGCAACGATTTGCACATTAATTATTTACCCTACAGACCAGGTATGAATTCCATTCCGCACATTCCGTGCTTACGCAGGGGGGCAAGCTATGAAAGCCTCGACCAGATCGATATCACAGGTTACGCCACCGAACAAACGCTTGCAACGGTAAGTACTGTCAATGCCGGCATCATCAGGCGCGATTTGAAGCGTATCAATGAGGCCAAGGCAACCCTTCAGAATTTCAGCGTCGATCAACTCATCGACATGTCTTCCAAAGCTGGAGAGGCCTTTCTCAAGGAGACACTTCCCTTGGGTGACAAGGGGCATCATCAATCCCCGTCGGATTACATCAATACACTCTCCTCCACATCCGGTCTTCCTCACGTGATGGTCAAGCGCAACATGCAAAAGATTTATCACGCCCTGACACACATGCGCACGGTGTTGAATGGGTTGACGCGTGGCCTGGACCTTTCCATCCTGGATCGTGGCTACGGAGAGCAATTTGGAACCCGCATCAGTTACTATTCGACGGCAAAGGCTCTGGGACTTGTGATGCCCAGTAATTCACCTGCGGTGAATTCGCTTTGGCTACCGGCCATTCCACTCAAGACGCCAGTCATTATCAAACCGGGAAGGGAAGAACCCTGGACACCCTATCGATTGATTCAGTCCTTCATTGCAGCAGGCTGCCCGGCCGAGGCCTTCGGCTTTTACCCAACAGACCATGAAGGTGCCGGCGTCATCCTTCAGACTTGTGGCAGGGCATTGATCTTTGGGGATAAAAACACCACCTCACAGTTCGCAAACGACCCACGCATCCAAATCCACGGCCCTGGTTTCAGTAAAATCCTGGTTGGGGAAGACCAAATCGAACAATGGCCCGATTTCATCGATCTAATGGCCTCTTCCATTGCGGAGAATGGAGGACGAAGCTGCATCAATGCCTCTGCGGTTATCGTCCCTAAGTATGGCCTTGAAATCGCAGACGCGTTGGCCAAGAGGTTGGGCCCTCTTCAACCGACTCACCCTGAAGACGCGGAGGCACGCCTGTCCGGATTCGCAAACCCGAAAATGGCAACCTATATTGACGGGGCAATCGAGCAGGACCTCGAGGAAGCAGGCGCCCAGGATATCACAGCGCGTTACCGGACTGGAAAACGCCAAATGGAATTTGAAGGTGGCACCTACCTCTCGCCCACAATTGTTCATTGTAACTCCATGAATCACCCGCTGGCCAATCGTGAATTTCTGTGCCCATACGCCAGTGTCGTGGAAGTGCCTCAATCCGAGATGCTCGAGAGCATCGGCCCCTCCCTGGTCGTCACGGCGATCACCCGGGATCCCTCATTCACCCAAGAATTACTGAATTCTGATCTCATCGAACGCTTGAATCTGGGTGCGATTCCAACCATGAAGATTTCCTGGGATCAGCCGCATGAGGGTAACATGTTCGAGTTCCTCTACAAACGCCGATCTATCGAAAGAGAAGCGTAACCTTTACAGTGAACAAAAGGTCAATACCCAAGTCCGCGTGTCAATAGCGCATGCAGCAGAAAAAAGCTGTTAACTACGGGGCTAACAAGGAAATGGAACCTGCACCAGAAATCGAATCTAACTGCAGCCAAAAATCCCAAAATCATACCTTGAGGGCTTTTGATGTTCAGCCTGCCACCCGACTGATCTTTGGCCAGGGAACCCTCCATAAGGTCGGCGCCCTGGCACACGAACTTGGGGGAAACCGCATCCTGGTGGTCACCGACGAAGGTATCGCCAATGCGGGACACCTTGACCGGGCCTTGGAAATCCTGCGAGAGGCTGGCTTCAGGATAAGCATATTCAAGGATGTACACGAAAATCCAAGCACCGCCGACGTCCATGCTTGTGTGGAGATGGCTAAGCGGAATCAATCAGATCTCCTGATCGGTTTGGGTGGTGGCAGCAGCATGGACACTGCAAAGGGCTGTAATTTCATACTGACCAATGGTGGGCGCATGCAGGATTACCACGGGACCGGGAAAGCACGGAAACCCATGCTACCTCTCATCGCGGTTCCAACCACTGCGGGAACCGGAAGCGAATGCCAATCCTATGCTCTGATCGCGGATGAGACGACGCATCAAAAGATGGCCTGTGGCGATCCCAAGGCAGCGCCAAAGGTATCCATTCTCGATCCGATATTGACGCTTTCACAACCGAGACATGTCACCGCTTGCACGGGTATGGACGCCATTGCACACGCACTGGAAACGGCCGTCACCAAAGACCGGACCCACTACAGTTGGATGCACGCTTTGGAGGCCACAAAGCTCCTAATGCCCAATCTTTCAAGAGTATTGGAAAAGCCCAAGGACCTCATCGCGCGAGGCCATATGCAGATAGGGGCGGCCTTGGCTGGTATTGCCATTGAAAACAGCATGCTGGGGGCAGCACACGCAGCTGCAAACCCACTGACAGCCAAACTGAATGTGATCCATGGAATGGCAGTTGGCGTCATGCTACCCCATGTCATCCGGTGGAATGCAGATGATCCCAATGCGGCTGCGTCATACGCTCAGCTGGCACGTGAATGCCATTTGTGCGGACCCAGTGATTCCATCACCGAGGCCGTTAAAAAGTTGATCCAGGAAGTCAAGGAAACCCTTCAGAAAGCCGGGATTCCATCCACTCTGGCGGCGCATGGAGTCAAAGAAAGCCATCTCCCCGAACTTGCTGCAGGAGCTGTGCAGCAATGGACCGGCCATTTCAACCCCATCGAGATCAGTCACGATGACTACCTTTCGATTTACCAAATGGCACTCGCTTAGGTGAGACGTCTCGGAGGTTTGGTGGGGCCCAACCGAGGGGTTGAAACGTTGTTGCAAGCCTCATTGGCTTCTTTGATAGACACTCACCGAGCAATAGCGTGGCACATAACATAGGGCATCATACCACAGAAGAAACTTCCCGATCTGTCAGCAGGTCATCTCCCTGGCTTGAACCCTGCGGAATCATGCTGGAACGTATCACCTTGAGCTTACTCAGGGGAAGGTGTTTCGGGTCGGGTGATTGTGGCGGCCACATTCATCTGGATGGAACCAGTTTGGGTCATGACTGGAATAACCCCTATTTCGAAATTTTTAGCCACCTTGGTATCAGAAACGCCCTGAACAAAAGCCGTCTGAATAACAGCCTGTTTTCCATCACTGGTTACAAGCGTGGGCGAAGACACCATCCTGGCATCCTCCGATGCCTTGATACCATCAAAAAGCAAGCGTGCATTCTCTGAATCAAACCCGCCAGCCTGATCGGTTTCATTACCTTTGACCGTCATATTTTGCAGATGAAAGGACGTTAACTCCGTCTGTGACAGATCGGCGACACGTGTCGAAATCTGGATAAAATCTGCACCATCTGGCGATGTCTCCAAACTGGGGGTCATGAAAACAAAGGTACGTCTTCCCTCGGAAGTTTGCCACCCACCGGTGATCAATGTCATGCCAGGTTCGAGTTCAACATTGAGTGAAGCGGAATAATAATCCGATGGTTCGTAGGGATCATCTTCTCCAGCACCTTCCACATCCTCTCCCTTGCCATTCTCCGCTCCTGTGCCTGCTTTGAGACTGGTGAGTTCCTTGATTTTTTGACGCAATTCCGCTACCTCGCCACGGAGGCTTGCCAGTTCCCGACGCTCGCGTTCAATACGTTTTTTTTCCGCATCGGAAATCAATCGATCTTTCATCTGGTCAAACTGCTCCTGCAATGTTTGGTTATCGGCCTGTAATTGTAAAACCATTGCTTGGGCAATTTTCAGCTTGGCGGCAGGTTTCCAACGACCTCCCATGAAACTGGAAAGACCCAGCAGGATGACGAAAATGAAAAAGAAAGGTTTCATAAAGTTTTTTGGCGATAAGAGGACTCGATCACCTCTCCCAAGCAATGACAATTTCAGGATGCTTAAAAAGGATATTGCCAAGAAGGTCCTTATGTGGGCAAATCAAATCACTCCAAGCCATGAACCATATGAAAACCCATCGAATCTGCACCTTGTCTGCAATGACGGCAGCCAGCATCCTCACATCATCGGCTGAAGGATTTCGAAATCCCACCTCCGGTGCATCCAATCTCGGTCGAACAGGCGGAAGAATCGCCCATGTGGACAACGCCAGCGCGATCACTCAAAACCCTGCGAATCTGGCAGATTTGAAAACAGCGGAGGCCTACGTCAGTCTGGATCCCATCTTCATCAGTGTGGAACATGTCAACCGCTCAGGGGCAACTGCCAAAACAGAGAATGCGTGGAAGCTACTCCCGTCAGCCTATGCGTCCATGCCGCTCAAGGATGGCCAGTATGTCATGGGCCTTGGCATCACCAGCCCGTTTGGGCTTTCCAACGAATGGCAAAATTCTGGAGGCTTCGCGGATGATACCAACCCTGCAGCACTGAGATATGCCACACCTCATTTCAGCGAACTACAGACCGTACTTGTCAACCCCACCCTGGCCTTCAAGCTCAGGGAAGATATTTCTGTGGGTCTGGGATTAGATGTCATTTGGTCCCAGCTGACATTTAAACAACATGTTTTCCCAGATGGTCTCTTCGTTGCAGAAGGTGATGGCACGGGTCTGGGAGCCAACATCGGATTCACATGGGAATTTGCTGAAGGTAAACGCCTTGCACTGGCAGTACGATCCCCTGTCTCGGTCGAATATGACGGCAGTTTTGACATGTCGATTCCTGCTGCAGGAAGCGATTTGCACACGTCCTTTTCCTCAGAAATCGACTTCCCAACCCAGATTCATTTTGGCTATGGATTCGATCTTACCGACCGGATCAGGCTTGAGGCGGACCTTGAATATCTTGCATTTTCAAGTTTTGACACACTCCCAACTCAAACCGGTGTCGCGATCCCAGGATTACCCACCTCCAGTCCACAAGATTGGCATGATACTTACACCTTGGGATTTGGTGGAGATATGAGTCTGACTGAAAACTGGCTTTTACGCGCCGGTTACCAGTTCTTCGAAAGCCCAGTGCCCAATGCAACCTTTTCCCCAACAATTCCAGATTCAAATCAACATGCCTTGACGATCGGGGTTGGATACAAAGCAGAAAAATATTCCATTGACGCCGCTTACGGTATGGTTCTGTATGCGGATCGAGACATCCAACAGGGAGGTCCTTTTGATGGCACTTTCGACATGACCGTTCATCTTTTCGCCTTGACCTGTAGCCGACGTTTTTAGGGAAAAACCTCGTTTTCCAAGTGATTTCTTGCAAAACGATACAAAATAGCATACGAAAATATGTTAAGGCTTTTCCCGGCCAAATGCAGAACCAAGATTATGAATTTCTTAAATCAACGTCTATATTACTTATCCCTTTCACATCAAACTTGCAAATCGCAAAATCCACAAATTTAACTTTTGAATTGCTGTCT
>JAAZXX010000171.1:2155-7359 GCA_014239995.1 Verrucomicrobiia bacterium | reverse complement strand
CGTTCCACCCAGCCGATGCAAATCCACCATGGTGCGTTTTCCCCTGGGTGCAAAACTGCATAATACGGGAATTTTCCTCAGGATGCCCTGGATATCCTTCAAGCTGAATGGCACCCCGGCCTCCCGCGCCAATGCCAGTAGGTGAATGATGCCGTTGGTAGAACCACCAATCGCTGCAATCGTCGCGGCAGCATTTTCAAAGGCAGTCCGGGTCAGGATGTCCCGTGGACGAATATCCTTCTCCAACAAGTTCAGAAGGCGGCTTCCGGCCTCGAGGCACTCCTCTTTTTTGGCGGGGTCGATAGCTGGGATGGATGAGCTGTAGGGAGGCATGAGGCCTATGGCTTCCATGGCAATGCCCCAGGTGTTGAAGGAAGCGGCAATCCCGCAACCTCCGGGACCGGGACATGCTGCCCGAATAATGGCATCCGCCTCCGCATCAGGAAGCTCTCCCACATCTGCCGCCGCCTGGGCATCATAGGCATCCAGGATGGTGACATCGCGCCCTTTGTAGCAGCCCGGCATGATGCTGCCGCCACTCAGAAGCATTCCTGGAACATTCATGCGAGCCAGGGCCATGGCGAAACCGGGCCCGTTCTTATCGCAGTGATGCGTTCCGATCATGGCATCATAACAGTGGGCACTGACAACGCATTCCGAGGCATTGGCAATCAGGTTGCGCGAAGGAAGGGAGGCATTACCTCCTTCCATTCCCTGGGTGATGTTGTCACTGACACCCGGGACACCAAAGGAAAACCCCAATAAGCCGGCTTGGCGACAACCCTCGGCAATCGCCGTGCCCAGGGCGTGCGCGTGCATGTTACAGAGGTTTCCATCCAGCAAGGGAACTCCAATCCCAACCTGGGCTCGATCCAGGTCGCTCTCATCAAATCCCAGGCCCCAGTAGAATGAAGTGACACCCTTTTGCCAACCCCGCGTCAGTTGCTTGCTGTTCCAATTCAGTGCTTCCGGCATGCCAGTTTATCTCATGCAGAGGGATATCAACGCAAAGTCTTTTTGGGAAACCGGCATTGCAACACCTCTAGGGCTCTACCATGATGCCATGATTATGGGCTGACTTGAAACACGCTTCCATGACGCGCTGGGTCTTCAGGGCAATCTCAGGCCAGTCCGAATCTGTTTTTCCAGAAAGCACGAGATCGGCAAAAGTCTTGAAAAGAAGTGTTTCCTGGGCATTGGGATGGTTATTGGAATACTCATCGACCCCATGACGCGTTGAGTGGCGTTCCATGTTGAATTGGGATCCGTTGATCTCGAATCGTGCCTTGGCCACCTCAAAGCCCAGCTCCGCATCAAAATAAGGCAAGACAAAATCATTCATGGTCAACTGCCCCTTCTGGCCACTGAGGCTGACAAACTGTTGATTTTCGGTGAGGAAAGAATTGTAGAAGGCTGCAGAAACACCTCCCTCAAAAAATAATTCCCCCGAAAATTCCATGGGAACTTCTTCGGAACTGTCCTTGCGACCAGCACCGCTGAGAATGCGACCACTCACCTTGATTGGCATCGCATAATGCATCGCCCAGAGACTGAAACGGATGGTGTACCAACCCAGGTCCCCCAGACACCCCACGGGTTCCAATCCACTGTGCATGCGGATGTTCTCCTTGAGAAAGGCTTCAGGAGCGCAAAAACTGAACATGCTGGTAATACGTTTGAGCTCTCCTACGCTGACTCCATCGTCTAAAACGGAACGAATGGCGGCAAGCCTCTGGCTGTGCATGAACATCACACCATCCATGAACTGCACCTGACTTTCCTCACAAACCCGGATCATTTCCTCGAGATCGGCCG
Source organism: Verrucomicrobiia bacterium (assembly GCA_014239995.1). Taxonomy (GTDB): domain Bacteria; phylum Verrucomicrobiota; class Verrucomicrobiia; order Limisphaerales; family AAA164-E04; genus AAA164-E04. Next base: position 5,544 of record JAAZXX010000171.1, on the reverse strand, counting down.
TAGAAATACCGCAGGGCTTCTCACACATCACGTGCTTACCGGCCCGAGCTGCCTTGAGAACCCATTCCTTGCGCAAGCCCGTGGGCAAGGGGATGTAGAGCGCATCCACCTCTGGGTCGGCGATCAGGGCTTCATACCCCTCCAGAGCCCTGGGCTTTGGAGCAAAAGGGCTTTGGAGCTGGCACGCGTCGATAAAATGCTGTGCTTTCTTCTGGTCCCGGCTTGCCACGGCAACAACCCTGCCATTTCCAGAGTGAAAGATGGCCTGATAGTTCTTGTGGGCAATCGAGGCGCTACTCAGGATACCCCATCGACATGTGGATGTGTTCATATGTGATCTTTTTACGGGCCGAGACAAACGAATGCAATCATCTAGAGAGGCACCCCTTGCTCGATATCCGAAGCGCGGGCTGAGGTCCTCGATGCTGTCAATCCGAGAAAGACCTTACAGAGACCATTGATTTATGCTCCCGCTTAGGATAAACAGATCGTGTGCAAGAGAACACTAATGTGATCATTTACGATGGAGACTGCCCCTTGTGTACCTTCCAGATGAAGCTCCTGACTTGGATGGACTGGCTCAATATCACGACATTGGTACCCCTTTCCGACCCACGGGTCCAGTCCATGGCACCGCAACTCAAACGTGAAGAACTCATGGCGGCCATACACTGTCTTGACAAGAATGGACGTATCCACCGTGGAGCACGGTGCATACGCTTTGTATCCCTTCGCATGCCCCTTCTGGTACCCTTGGCCCTGTTCCTCTGGCTGCCTGGGGTCATCTGGTTTGCTGAAAAAATTTACCAATGGGTGAGTGCAAACCGTCAGTTTTTGAGCAAACTTTTCGGCTGCGGGGATGCGTGTTCCATCTTACCGCAAAGGCAACGGGAGCAAAAAGATGTATTCAAAGAAAATCCATGACCATCCCAAGGGCTGCCACGAACCGTTCTCATCCAGCGGACGCACCATCGTATAGCATGCCGATCCCACATGAGGAAACGCTTCGACTTTGATCGTGAGCGTCTGCGTTCGAGCCATGCGCAGGCTGTTTCAAAGCTACTTAAGGAACGTCATCCATCCGGACACTGGGAAGGAGAACTATCCAGCAGTGCACTCTCGACGGCCACAGCCATCACGGCACTGGCGATGATGGAGCGTTCAAGGGGGACCGTAGAGGCTGATGATCGCCACTGTCAGGAAGCTGGTATTCAGTGGCTTGCCAAAAACGTCAATGAGGATGGGGGATGGGGAGATACAGTCCTGAGCCTGAGCAATATCAGCACAACTGCTCTGGTTTGGGCCGCCTTTGCGGCGGTCACCGAAGCTTCGAAAAGACATATCCCATTGATGACTGAAGCCGAAGCCTGGCTCTCTCAGCGTGCAGGCGGCGTCAACAAGACAGCCCTGTCAAATGCCATCATCCAGCGATATGGCAAAGACAAGACCTTTTCGATTCCCATACTGACGATGTGCGCGCTGTCAGGGAGGTTTGGAAAAGGCAGGGAGGCGTGGAAAACCGTGCAGGCACTTCCCTTCGAACTTGCAGCGTTTCCACCACGATTTTATGCGGCATTGAAGCTCCCAGTGGTCAGTTACGCCCTGCCGGCCCTGATTGCCATCGGGCAGGTCCGGCATTTTTTTCGTCCTGCCGGTAATCCACTCTTGCGTGCAATCCGAAACCTGACTCGTCAAATAACGCTCCAACGGTTGACCCAGATTCAACCCTCCAACGGTGGATTCCTGGAGGCAAGCCCCCTGACAAGTTTTGTCGTCATGAGCCTTGCTGGGTGCGGTTTGCATGACCATCCCGTTGCACGTGCCGGCAGCAGATTCCTGAGGCAATCCATGCGCCCCGATGGCAGTTGGCCCATCGATACCAACCTGGCCACATGGGTGACCAGCTTGTCCGTGCAGGGACTGGGTGAAAGGGGGCTGCAAACCCTGCAGCACGAGGATAAGGACAGGCTACTCACCTGGCTACTCAACCAACAGTATCAATCACTCCATCCATTCACGCAGGCAGCACCGGGGGGATGGGCCTGGACGGACCTTCCAGGCGGGGTTCCAGATGCAGATGATACCCCGGGAGCCCTCATCGCGATCCATGCACTGTCTGAGGATCCAAAATCCAACGCTGCAAAAGCAGAAATGGGAATCCGGTGGCTCATCGACCTTCAAAACCGCGATGGAGGTATTCCGACATTCTGCCGCGGATGGGGCAGACTTCCCTTTGATCGCAGCAGCGCGGACCTGACCGCCCACTGTATCAGGGCATGGCAACTTTGGCGTGACTGGATGCCAGCATCCATGCAAGGAGAGATCGACGAGGCCTCCCGTCGAGCCTTACAGTTTATGCTTAAAAACCAATCCAGCGAAGGATTCTGGATCCCTTTGTGGTTTGGCAACCAGCACGTTCCAGGTGAGCACAATCCGATTTATGGTACGGTCAAGGTGATAGAGGGACTCTTGGCACTGAAACAAAAAAAATACCCGGATATCCGGGCAGCGATTCAAAAAGGCTTGATCTGGCTGCTCGATCAACAAAATCCAGATGGGGGCTGGGGGGGGGCTTTGGACACACCTTCTTCGAATGAAGAAAGTGCGTTGAGCGTTCTCGCAATCACCAGAGCCTTACGTTCGGAACGACTTGCGAACCCGACTCTGGAAGGAAGATCCATTCATGCCTTGGAACGTGGCACGGACTGGTTGTGCAGGCGTATTGAGGATGGCAACTCAACGCAGGCGTCCCCTATTGGATTCTATTTCGCAAAATTGTGGTACTTTGAGCGAGGATACCCCATTGCCTTCATCGCTTCCGCGATGCATGAGGTTTATCTTTATGCAGAGGAAGTTGATGCACAACAAACGGATACCTAGCCGATGCCAGCCAACAGCAGGCAATACACGAGGCATCCGATGGCCCATCCCAAAACTCCTGCGAAGGACACCCATAGCGGTTCACATCGATTCTCCTTGCCTTCCTCATGGCCGTGATCCGAGGATAAGCAACTGGAACCATTGGATTTCAAATGGTTGATGTTGCACCAGACTTGCTTATCAAGACGTATCAAGGAAGGGATGGATGCATGACGGTAAAGGGACATTGAAGGCATCGACATTCTTTCCAGCTCCAAGCTTTTGATGACCTTTAATTCAAAAGCCGTGCTTTGTTTCGCAATAGAATCTTTTTTGATCATGATATTGCTATTCTAAAAGCCGTCATGGGACATATACAGTCCAATGGGGTGCCTTACTTATAAAAAGGCGTTGTACCCTGGTTTGTGTGTAGATGTGACATTCATGCCCGCAGACCATGGTGATACTTACAACCTTTTTAGGTGGCATGATCAAAAAAATGCGTCAGACTGATAGGTATGGCACACATT
>JAAZXX010000171.1:0-2145 GCA_014239995.1 Verrucomicrobiia bacterium | reverse complement strand
GAAACCGGATTGGCGGATAGGTGAGAATGAAGTCACTTCCGAAAGGGCTTACAGGAACAGACGTGATTTTCTCAGGCAATGTGCCGTGTCGGGCATGGGCATCCTGGGTGGCGTCCTTACAGGACAAAAAGCCATTGCAGCGGGGGAAGCGAATGACGTAAAGACGCAGTTATTGAATTATCCTTTCAAGCGTCATCCTTCGTACAATCCCAAATGGAAAACCACCAACCCATCCGTAGTGACCTCATATAACAACTTCTACGAGTTCTCAACCAACAAATCCAGGGTTCAGCACATGGTTGGTAACTTCCAGATCAATCCTTGGACGGTGCAGGTGGGCGGACTTGTTGAGAACCCCAAAACACTCGATATGAACAGCCTTCCCAGCAGTTTTTCGATGCAGGAACGAATCTATCGATTCCGTTGCGTGGAGGCTTGGTCGATGGTGGTTCCATGGAGTGGGTTTTCTTTTTCCGACCTGATTAAATTGGTAAGACCAAAACCTGAGGCAACTTTTGTGAAATTCACAACGTTCAACCGACCAGACCAGGCACCGGGAATGCGTTTTGGTGGCTACCAGTGGCCCTATGTGGAAGGCTTAACCATCGAGGAAGCCCGCCATGAACTCACATTCATGGCGACAGGTATCTACGGAAAACCTCTGCCAAAACAAAATGGGGCGCCGATCCGTTTGGTTGTTCCATGGAAATATGGCTATAAGAGTATTAAATCCATCGATAAAATCGAGTTTACCAAGCAACAACCGAAGACGTTCTGGGAGAATCTAGCCCCAAATGAGTATCCTTTCGAATCTAACGTCGACCCGAGGGTTCCCCATCCACGCTGGTCTCAAGCAACTGAACGTGTCGTTGATACAGGTCTCAGGAGGAGAACAAGGCTCTATAACGGATACGCTGAACAGGTTGCCAAGCTTTACTGACTCCCATGGCACAGGCAGACTCATATGACCATAAGAGCAGAGTATTCCGAGTGAACCGCGCACTCCCCGAATGGGCAGGTGTTGAAGGAACGTTCGAATACCAATCCTGAGTAACTTATGTGGTCAAACAATGGCCCCTGTCGTTACACAAATAAATTGAACCTGAAGATTTAAGTCTTCTTGGTTCTTAATTCAGAGCCTCTCCTCAAAGTGTCAAGGATGACACTATACGAGTGTTTTCAAACCAGTTTAAGTGGTTTTACCTTCCTCTCCTTAAGGTCTTGAGGCCCATAAAAGAGGCTCTTCTCTCAAAAACTTCCACCATTCATTTAACATTCAACATTTGAGGTCCGGGTCGTCTGGACACTTTCTTGATATTTCCCTGGGCTGCTTACACTGAATACACAAAAAAAGCCCGCCAAAATAATGGCGGGCTTTCTCAAATTTCAGAAAAACTTATCCGTTGTATGCCTCTGCTACTTCAGGATCTTCCAAGCGCTCCTCGTCGAAGGAAATAACCCCCTCGGTGAAAACTTCAGGAGTTGCCACAGGAAAGGATTCTGTGAAATTCGCATCAGCCGACTCTTCCTCTTCCTCGACAGTTACGAGGATGGAAACGGGTGCAGTTTCATCGTACACTTCCCCAGCGGCTTCGGCTTCCGCCCTGGCCTCAACCTTGGCTTCTTCTTTTAATTCTTCGACTTTTTCTTCGAGAGCAAGACTGAGGGCCGTGATATCAAGAACCAAGGACGTCTGACCTGTTTCCTCATTCACTTCCTCTTTCAAGAAGTCGGGGCTTTCAATGATGGCGATAATTTCAACAGGCACGAAATACCGAATAGGTTTGCTACTGGTAGCAAAATTCCCACCACCACTCGGCTCCAAGGCTAAGGCTCCTGAGACAATCCGGCGCAGCGACGTAGACACCAAGGCATCGACGCGTGCAGCGGCAGACGGCACAGCAAGCGAGACAATCTGTGAGATTTCCGAAGAATTGTTCGGAAACGCCATGCTCGCTAGAAAAGCTGTTCGTGGAGCGTGAGTAGGAGCAGATATCGCAGCAGCCCGGAGGATGCCCTTGGAGAACTGCGGCACGATCACAATGGCCTTGTGGGCGACGTTGGGTGCAATCTCAGGAGCTACCCTGACGAGACTGGCAACGAGCTGGATAGCCATTTGAGGACGTTTCTCCAAGACTTCCTGAA
>JAAZXX010000170.1:303-7376 GCA_014239995.1 Verrucomicrobiia bacterium | reverse complement strand
AGACGTGCATGTTACCATAAAGCCCCGGAATGCCCTCAGCGACCAGCATGCGCGAACCATCGCGGGTGAAGGTAATGGCCGTCACCTGGCCTTTCAGGCCGTGGGTAAGCTCCCGAACCAGGATGTTACGTTCCAAGTCCCAGAAGGCAATCCTGCCAAAACCCCCAGAAACCCACTGAGTGCCGTCTGGGGTGATGGCCACGGAGCGAATGACATCCTCATGATGCCTGGGTAAAGCCGTTTGCATGGGCTGGGTGTCCTTGATATGTGTGAGTATCAGGTCGGGACCCTGGGTGGTAAGCAGACGCTCTGGCTCATGGCTTACCACGCCAGCGAGCGTCGGGCGATAGGCATCGGGCAGGGGGTGCAAGGTCCATTTTTCGGGATCCATCTCGGGATTCATATCCAGCACGCTGGCGTTCCACGGCATTCCCTGCTTGATCCAGTCCGTGAGAATACGGATTTCCTCGGTGGATAATTGCCCCTTGGGCGGCATGTGCGTATCGCTGTCAGGGTCGAGGGTCTCAAGCAGGTAACTTGTCTCAGGCTCCCCGGAAACGACCACATTTCCACTGTCACTTCCTTTCAGGAGCGTTTCTCGTTGTGACATGATAAGTCCACCCTTGGACTTATGGCTGTCGTGACATCCAAGACAGGCATCACGCAGGATACCCATGGCGTCGGTTGCAAGCGCAGGCAGATCCCGTGCCCTGAGGTCGCCGGTCGTCCAGGTGCAAACAAGGTAGATCCCAACCACGCGCGCGGCCTGCCTCATTATCTTTTTAAACCCATTCATTTTGAGGTTCAGATGTGGTTGCCCAGGGAAAATTCTGTTGTATCCCTTGACTTATCTTCCCGGATGGATGACCGAAGCCAGGTCATCGAGGTGTCCTTTCCAGATTGCCTGCCATGCCTCGGGCATGAACATCCAAACCACTGCTGCCAGCGCAATGTAGGGGCCATAGGGCAGTCGGCTGGACCAGTCCCGTCGGCCAATGAGGATGAGACTCACGCCCAAGCTAGCTCCGATGAGAGAACTGATCATCAGCGAGAAGAAAGTGGCGTGCCATCCAAGAAAGGCACCGATGGCACCCATGAATTTGACATCACCCAGTCCCATGGCTTCCCTGGGTAAGGTGATCGAATCACAGACCGCCTCCATGAAGGACACGTCCTCCGGGTCCATGGATTCGTCGTCGATCCTGAGTTGCCGGGGCGAAATGCGTACCTCGACCCCTGCATAGCACCGGTCGACCAGCTCCAGTCTTGTCGCATGGAACCGGATACAGTCTGTTTTACGATAGAACAGTTCCTCGTAAGGAATGGTTTCCTCGGGCAGGATGAGCGCGGTCTCGGTAAAGACCAGTTTTGCTTTATCAGGCAGGGCGATATGGAGCTTGCCGAACAAGAGTTTGCCCAATCGCACAATGCCGTAGACCAACAGCAACCCGATCACGGCTCCTGCCGCACTCCTTCCAAGTGAGGTGATGTGGTCTTCGGTTCCATGAAGGGCCGGGAGCACAAGTGAAAAGACAAGCCCAGCACCCATGCCACCCAGTGTGATCTGGTCGGGAATGATGAAGTGTTCAAAGTCGATGAGAGTTGCCACCAGAAATCCGGATAGAATGGTTGCGTATGTCAACGCCCATCCTATGGACAAAGGGCCCATGACGTTCCAGGTGATCAGGAACAGTACCCCGGTAAGGAGTTCCACCGCAAAATATCGAACGTGGATGGGTGCCTTGCACTGGACACATTTTCCGCGCAGCAACAGCCAGGTGAACAGGGGGATATTCAGATACCATGGAATACGCGAGGCACAGTGCGGACAGTGGGAAGGGGGATGCACGACACTCAGGCCGCGTGGCATGCGATGGATGCAGACATTCAGAAAGCTTCCCACCATGCTGCCTAGGATGAACCAGCAAACCGACCAGAAATGAAACGGTACATCCCGCCAGTGCTGAGAATCAAGGAGGGGTGTCATGGTACGTGGACCTGGTCGTCAGGGTTCTGGGGAACCTCCCCGTAAATATGCCCATGCAGTGCCTTGCGCATGGTTTCCGTTGGGGCCGATTGTCCGGTCCAAAGCTCAAGGGCTGCGGTTCCCTGGTATAACAGCATTCCCAGGCCATTGGCAGCCTGACAGCCGGAAGATCGTGCGGCGCGCAGGAAGGGTGTCTCGGCAGGCTGGTATATCATATCATAGGCGGCATGTGTATTCCGCAGGTTGATGGATTCAAGGTCCAGGGGCAGACTGTCCTCCTGCTTCAGACCGAGGGATGTGGCGTTGAGCAACAGGTCGACCTGGGTGCCTTGTTTCGGGTAACCGACGTGAAGGTTGATGTCAGGGTGTTTTTTCCGAATGACTTCGGCCACCTTTTCCGCCTTGGACTGGGTCCTGTTGACCAGGTGAAGCGAGGCTGCTCCAGCGGATGCCAGCTTGAGAGCTGCCACGCGTCCAGCCCCTCCAGCACCCAGTATCACACACCGGGCTCCCTTGAGAGGCATTCCAAGGTCCTCCCTTATGGACTTGAGGATGGCATCGGCGTCGGTATTGAACCCAACACTGCGAATGCTATGAAAGACCGAAGGGTCCTTCGCCTGGCCGATGGGGGTCCAATTCCCATCGGAATCCTGACCCTCAAAGCGGATGGTGTTCACCGCGCCCCATTCCCTGGCCTCTGGATCCACTGAATCCACCCAGTCCAGTGCCATCAACTTGTGCGGGACGGTCAGGTTGAGGCCAACGTAGCGCATGGCACGTGCACCATCCATGGCGGTGTTCAATTGTTCCGGGAGCACATCAAAAGCAAGGTAACGCCAGTTAAGCCCCAGTTGCGTTATGCCGGCGTTCTGCATGGCAGGAGAAGCCGAGTGGCGGATGGGATGTCCATACACTGCCGCATAAAGGGTGGACGCGTTCAGGATGTCACGTGGATGCAAGTTCACTGGCGCTCTTTATAAGCCGGCTGGATGCAAAGACAATGGTGAATTTTCGGGTTGCATGGAAGAAGCTAGCCATGCAGGATGGAATTTACCCCGCCTGTGTTTCTCGACTGTGCCTGATGACGATGGATAGGCCCCCCTGTTTGACGTTCATTGGAAAGAAACCCATGTTGGCCAGAATAGACGCCGCCACGATCAAAGGGATCGAGGCAATCAAAGTAGAGGTGGAGGTACATGTTGCCCGCGGGGACACCTGTATGGTCATTGTCGGGTTGCCTGATATTGCCGTGCGCGAGTCAAGGGACAGGGTTGGATCAGCCCTTGTCAACAGTGGGTTTCATACCCCCAAGGGACGGACGACAGTCAATCTCGCCCCTGCCGACCTCCGAAAGGAGGGACCCAGCTTCGATTTGCCCATTGCCCTGGGATTGCTGGCCGCAAGTGGGCAGATGAATCCTGACCCCCTGGAATCCTACATGGCCGTGGGTGAGCTGGCCCTCACCGGTGCCGTGCGTTCCGTCAAGGGGGTGCTGAGCATGGCCCTGTGCGCTCGTTCGGAGGGGAAACGTGGCATCATCACTCCTGTGGATAATGGACATGAGGCCGCCGTGGTGGAAGGTCTGGACGTGATCACCGTGCATCACCTCAGTGAGGCCCTTGGTTTTCTCAATGGCACCGTGGCGATTGAACCATGCAAGGCGGACCGTTCATGCTTGATGGACGGGGAAGAGATGCCTGGCCTGGATTTTGCCGATGTCAAGGGACAGGAATCGGCCAAGCGCGGACTGGAAATTGCCGCTGCAGGCGGGCATCACGTCCTCCTGATCGGACCACCGGGTACAGGTAAATCCATGCTGGCACGCCGACTTCCCGGTATCCTGCCGCCATTGTCCCTGGAAGAGGCCCTTGAAATCACACAGATTCACAGTATATCCGGGCTGCTGCAACCCGGACAGTCCCTGGTGAGGGATCGCCCTTTTCGCGCACCACACCACACGGCAAGCGACGCAGGTCTGTTGGGGGGGAATGCCACACCTTCGCCTGGTGAAATCTCACTGGCCCATCAGGGGGTTCTTTTCATGGATGAGCTTCCTGAATTTCGGAGGCGGGTGCTGGAAACCCTGAGGCAACCGCTGGAAGAAGGGATGGTGACCATTTCCCGGGCGGCAGGTAGTGCCACTTTTCCATCGCTTTTCATGCTGGTGGCCGCCATGAATCCCACGCCGGATGGAGCCATGCCAGGTGAAAGTCGTTGCACGCCACGGGAGATTCAGGGCTACCTGGGCAGGATCTCTGGACCCTTGCTCGACCGTGTGGATCTTCACATCGAGGTGCCTCGGGTTTCCTATGATCAAATGGCCTCTGTGGTTGCGGGTCCATCCTCCATCGTGCTCAGGAAACGTGTCATCAAGGCGCGCGAGAGGCAGCTGGAACGTTTCGAGAAAGGCAGCACCACCTCGTGTAACGCCCGAATGACGCCCCGAGAAATGCAGCAATGCTGTGCACTGGATCAAACCGGTACAGGATTGATGCGTGATGCCATGTCACACATGGGCCTGAGTGCACGCGGGCATGACAGGATACTCAAAGTCGCACGCACCATTGCTGATCTTGCCCAGCGGGACTGCATTGAGGCGGAACACGTGATGGAAGCAGCCCATTACCGGGAATTGGATCGTCAGATATGGATCTGAGCCGGTGAAAAGTTCAATCTCTGCAATCCTCTCATGAAACCGATCCCTCCATGAATTGTTTTTGGAACTATGGACCGAATTGGCTTGCCTATTTGGGTGGAGTGGAGACCTTGTCCCTCCTGAAAATAACTGAGCATAAGGAACAGCAGCACGCCCTGTGGCGCTGGTTTGCAAATGATGTTCCCTGGAATCCGGGGCGATTTCCCTTTTTCTATGGGTGGATCATTGTCGTGGGGGCAACGGTGGGTACCTTGTTTACGATCCCTGGACAAACCATGGGCTTCAGCGTCTTTACCGATATCCTGATGGAGGAACTTGGACTGTCGCGTGTTACGCTCAGTCTTGCCTACTGCCTGGGGACGGTGGCCAGTGGATTGACACTTCCGTGGATGGGACGCCTGACGGACCGTTGGGGGGAACGTCGGATGACGGTAATTGCGTCCTTGGTAACAGGTTGCGTCCTTTTTTACCTTAGCCTTTGCACCGGATTGTACCGACAACTTGCAGCCCTCTCTCCCACGTCATGGCATGGTTCTATTGCCTTTGTCTGCATAGGGACGGGTTTTTACCTCATCCGTGTTGCCGCCCAGGGTGTCTTGTCCATGACCTGTCGCAATGTGATCGGAACATGGTTTGATACCAGGCGAGGGATGGCCCTTGCCTTGAGTGGTATTTTCGTTTCCTTTGGTTTCTCCATGGCACCCCGCTGGCTGCATGCCTGTGTGGAGCGTTATGGGCATGCAGGGGCATGGCAGTTGATGGGAGGACTCACCATCCTTGTGATGGTTCCCCTGGGTTGGCTGATCTTCAGGGATCGCCCTGAGGACTGCGGTCTGGTCATGGATGGTTCCCCTGGGAAACCGTCCAAGGTTTCCAACCGTGACATGCATATCCATCACGACTTCACCCTGCATGAGACCCTTCGCACCTTTTCATTTTGGGTGTTCAATCTTTCTTTCGCCTTTTATGCACTGTTCGCCACAGCTTTTACCTTTCACATCCTTTCCATCGGGAGTGAGTTTTTTCTCAGCAGGGAGCGCATCCTGAGTCTTTTCATGCCCATCGCTCTGGTCAGTGTATGCACCAACTTTTTATTTGGCATGATCAATGTGCGTCTCCGGCTGAAGTATCTGCTGGTGGTGATGAATCTGGGAGCCCTCAGCGCGGTGCTGGGTCTTTATCACCTCTCCTCTTTCTGGGGCGTGTTCGCCTATGTGGTAGGGAACGGACTTGCCGGTGGAGGCTTTGTCAATCTATCAGGCATCATCTGGCCCAGGTTCTTTGGTCGACGCTTCCTGGGGGCCATCAGTGGGGTGAATATGTCCACGATGGTGATTGCCAGTGGTCTGGGGCCTCTTCTTTTTGGCTGGTCTGAGCAATGGACGGGTTCCTACCGACCGGCCCTTCTTGTGAGCATGTGCGTGCCTGCCTCCCTCATGTGTCTCAGTCTCTGGGCTGACAACCCCCAGCGGATTCTTGGCATGGGGGAAACGAAATAAGGGTCACGACCAAACATCGCAGGGTGCACTTCTCCCCCGAGGCGGCCCTGGCTGCTGGCCTGTGATTGGCACGCTTAAAATATTGACCCAAGTCGTTCGAAATGGTCTGATTCAGTCAAAATCCCGACACTCCCATCCCATGCAAACACCTTTCCACATGAGCTCACGCCGCCATTTCATCAGACAAGCCCTTGTAGGAGCCGCCTTATGGCAGGTTCCAGGTTTGTTCGCTGAGAGACTCGCCACGACACCCAGATCAACCGAGGGTCCCTTTTATCCTGACAAGCTCCCGCTGGACACGGACAATGACCTGCTGCAAGTCAATGATGACATCACGCCTGCTGTGGGGCAGGTGGCCTGGCTGAGCGGAAGGATCCTGGATGCCCATGGTTCACCTGTTCGTAATGCATTGGTTGAGATCTGGCAGTGTGATGGAAAGGGTGTCTATTATCACTCCGGCAGCGGGGCCGCTCTCAAGCGGCGTGATATTCACTTCCAGTGCTTCGGAAGGTTCCTGACCGGATCCAGTGGCGAATACGTGTTCCGGACCATTAAACCGGTTCCTTATCCGGGACGCACCCCCCACATCCATTTGAAGGTCAAACGTGGAAGCAAGGATCTCCTGACCACTCAGTGCTACATCAAGGGACATCCTCAGAATGTCAAGGACGGGATCTGGAGGCAGATCAAGGATCCTGCCCAGAGGGAGAATGTGACGGTGGATTTTGCTCCATTGAAGGATGCGCACGGGATGGAGCTTGCCGCACGTTTTGACGTGGTGCTGGGATGGACGCCTTCGGATGCGTGAAACTGCCATAGGCACATGCATGGTGTCAGGGGAGTTTCCGGGTAACCATGCGTGATGCTTTCTTCCCTGAATGGGAGATGACCGGGCAACCTTCGCGGCTCGTTCCTGCTCTGGTGCCAGCGG
>JAAZXX010000170.1:0-293 GCA_014239995.1 Verrucomicrobiia bacterium | reverse complement strand
CTTTTAAAGGAAAACAGGGTGAGCTTCCGATATCTGGAGGCTGCCCTGAGGCAAAGCGTTTACTTGATGTCCAGTAGTTCCACATCGAACACCAGCGTGGCGTTGGGAGGAATCACGCCACCCGCTCCACGTTCGCCATAGCCCAGCTTGGAAGGAATGAAGAGCTTGACCTTGCCGCCCTTGCCAATCAGTTGGAGACCCTCTGTCCAACCTGGGATGACCTGGTTCAGGCCGAAGACAATAGGCTCATTGCGTTTGTAGGAACTGTCAAATTCGGTGCCATCCAGAAGTTT
>JAAZXX010000016.1 GCA_014239995.1 Verrucomicrobiia bacterium | reverse complement strand
GGATTCATTTTGCCTGCCATTTTCGGGGAGGCAAACCTCGATCCGTTTGTTCCGTAATTAATGAATTTACAGTCGGACTAAAAACAGAATTTTTGGAATCTATCTCCCTGATTTTATCCTCAAGAGCCTGTTGCCGTATAATTTGAGACTGTTTTGATACCCAGCGATAAACGCGCTCAACATTAGTGTCCAGGAGACCTGGCGTTGCATTTTCACGATCATAGACCTCGGTAGCGAAGATTTCTGCTTCTTCCCAACGACCCGCATTGGCCAATTCAAATATCTTCCTGAACTCGGCATCATATTTCTCGCTGTAGATCACTTTGTCCGGGACCTTTAACCTCGGTTTGTCTTCAATGGCAGAGGTAGCCTCTTGAGGTAACGATTCAGGATGAGTGAGGGGAGAGGTGGGATCGGGGGTATTTCCAGCGACAGGGACCTCGTTGACTTGCCCAGAAGATGTCTTGCAACTGGTGTTCAACACCCACAGTAAGCAAGTGATGATGACATAGAGGCCAGTTTGGCATTTTACCAGAAATACAGACATGGATGCATGGAACAAGCCGTGTAATTTGGCTTAATTTTAACGGTTTGATAGAAAGTCGCTCTACGAGCCAAAATAAAATCAGTTTAAAAAACGATTGTCCCGCGCAAACAGTGTCAAAACGCCAATTACAGCGGGTGGTCAGTTTTTAAGGATCACCTTGGGGCTAAAGTACAACCCTGAAAGGTATCAACTCATAATATCGTTCACTTTACCTGAAAATCAAATGCGAATTAACATGGAAATAACCAGAAACGAAGGTATCCCGGCTTCCAGAGAGATAAGCAACACAATCAGCGAAAGCCTATTGGATCAATGAGTACGATTCAGAAGGTACTTGGCAATGGCTTGGAGGGCGACCGCCTTGTCTTCCAGAGGCGCCAAAGCATCAAATGCCTGCTGCGTGAATTTGGCAGCCTCATCCCGTGACCGCTGCAGTCCTATCAAGGCCGGATAGGTGGCTTTTTTGGCAATTTCATCCTTACCAGCCGTTTTTCCAAGCTGCTCACTGGTTTGCGTCACATCCAATATATCATCAATGACTTGGAAAGCCATTCCGACATGATACCCAAAATGAGATAAGGCTTCCAAGTGCACGCTGGTGCAATTGGCGCTCATACCTCCGAGTTTAACACAGCAACTGAGAAGCGATGCCGTCTTACACTCGTGGATGTATTTTAACTGGGCAAGCGTTATCGGCGTCCCTTCCGCTTCCGCATCCGCAACCTGCCCTGCTATTAATTCCCGAGAACCGGCTGCTTTAGCAATTTCAAGAACCACGTCCCTGTGCGCATAGCGTTCGGTTGTTTTCCACTCCATGGCAATTTCAAAGGCTTGAGTCAGAAGAGCATCCCCGGCAAGAACGGCAACTCCTTCCCCAAACACCTTGTGATTCGTAGGTTTACCGCGTCGAAGATCATCATTGTCCATGGAGGGCAAATCATCGTGAATCAGGGAGTAGGTGTGGATACACTCCATGGCACAGGCCAAAGGGATGGCCGGCTCCCTCTCCGCACCACATGCCTCAGCCGCAGCCATGCAAAGAGCGGGACGCATGCGTTTTCCCCCAGCAAAAATAGAATAGCGCATGGCCTGATGAATGGTCTGAGGCCTGGCAGACTCTTCTGGTATGAATCCACTCAGGGCACGGTCTACAAGACGCCTTGAACCATCCAGGTATTTTCTTAAATCAAACACCTCCGGTTCAAGAACTTTAGGCGCTTTATGAATGCCTTGTTCGCTCGTTGCCATGCCTATTTAAATAAAACAAACTACCCGAAAGCTTCAAGTCAATATACGAGGCCATTACGGTACTGAGTTGAGGAAAGGGATACTTTTTCCTGCATTTGGGTGCTTTTCAACGTAATTCAACCCCATAAGCATGGCCGTGGTCGCTGCAATCTGCTCAGCAAAAACCGGTGGATGTTCCATTAATTCCCCGCGGCGTGTGAGTCCAGGGCAGGCAACAGACAACCACGTGTATTGCGATTCCTCAAGTTTATCATTGTGGTGCATCCAGTTGTAAGGGTTGCCCCCGCGACCATGATCCGTTGTCATGACAAAACATGTGCGCCCCTTGGTTTCTGCCCTGCTTTGGTAATACTCCCACAAAACCCGTAGATACTGATCGCTCTGATGGAGTGCTTGCAGAACTCGATCATACCTTCCATCGTGTGCCCAGTCATCGGTCTCTCCTAATGCAAGGTAAAGCACTCGTGGAGAACGGTGCTGCACGTAGTCCATCGCAAAAGTGAAGGTATAATAGTCATGGCGCACCGAGTCCCAGGGACTACGGGTCTGGAACTGGGCTTTCGAGAGCCATCGCATCACGGGATCCCTGGAAATATAGGTCTGGTGACCTGCATTGGAATAAATGGCTCCCTTTTGTTGTTGAACGATGAAATCCATGGTTTCCCAGGAGGCAAAGGCAGCCACCTCCTGAAACTTAAGTTGCCATTCGGATTTGAGAAATTCTAGGAGCGTCGGTGATGGGTTCCTGACTTTTTCATTGCTCTTGATGATACGATCGCGTGCGCGTCCTGTCAGGATTTCCGCATATCCTGGATAAGAGAATCGGTGTCGGTTGCGAAGCTGCACGATGCTGCCTTTTTGCCGGTGACCAAGTATGAAACCGTGCTGTTTCATCAATGTTCCCCAGAAAAAAGGCATCAGGTTTAATCGACGTTCCTCAGGAGTGGATGCCCAAAAACGCTGATAAACTTCCTGATCCCGAACATCCTTTCCTTCACTGGAAGCCTTCAAGGTCTCTAAATCCATACCACCGAACATCTCATCTCCACGCACCCCATCCAGAGTCACCAAAATCAAGTATTTGGCCCTGGAACCACTTACAGGGTCCTCCCCAAGGCTCCGGGAGACATGACAGAGCATGAAGATGAGGGCAAACAGAGCATGCGAGCGAAGATACTGAGTCAAGTAATGGTCTTGAGGAAACACTCCGCAGAGCATATCGGATCTGGGGTAATGCTGCCAGTCGACAAATGAGAATCGTGAAGCCTCCTCATTCTAGTGCCATTGGCCCCAATGAGGCGCCGTCTTTTTTATTTTTCATATTCCACCGCCAGGCTGTAGGCTGGCCTGTGTGATGAACCGCCTTTCTGCGTATTCCCATTTATGGTTGATCTCACCGATATTCCTGGTCCTTTCAACCGAACTTCATCCGAACGAGGTCCTTTCCCAGGCGAAACAAGGAAAGGACCACCAGCTGATGATCAAGGCCATCCTGCCTCCGGCCCCTTGGGATTCCATCGAGGGAACCATGGAGATACGTATCCCCTCCTCAATCAATCGATCCTCACAAAAGGCAATCTGGAAAAAGGCAATCCTATCGAGCGAACCTCGCCCGCTGCTCGTTGGGCTGCATACCTGGTCAGGAGATTATCAACAGCCAAGCAGTTATCCTTACCTGCAACAGGCTGTAGAAAGGGACTGGCATTTCATTCACCCTGATTTTCGAGGCAGCAACAATCGGCCGGAAGCCACTTGCTCTGACCAGGCCGTCACCGACATCCTGGATGCAGTGGAGTTTGCAAAATCCCATGCAGAGGTCGCCAAGGATCGCGTTTATCTGATGGGTGTTTCAGGTGGAGGTATGGCTTGTCTCATGATGGCGGCAAAGGCACCCGATATTTGGGCAGGGATCTCCTGCTGGGCTCCGATTTCTAATCTGACCGATTGGCATGCAGAAACAAAAGCGCGCCATCTTCGCTACACAGCCATGATTGAATCCTCATGTGGCGGCCCACCTGAGGACAACGTTGCGGTGAATTTCCAATATTGGAACCGTTCACCAGTCCATTTTTTGAAAAACGCTGCCAGGGTCAATCTTGATATCAACGCAGGTATCATGGACGGACATAGTGGCAGCGTGCCTGTCGGCCACTCCCTGCGTGCATTCAATGTGCTTGCCGGCAATGATCAGCCGTTTTCAGAGGCTCAGATTCATCACATTGAAAAACTAGCGAGCTTACCCGCCTCCTTGTCCCGCATGAAGGGACAGGATCCTGGCTATGGCACGAAACAGCCCATGTTGCGAAGACAATCAGGCCGAACGCGGATCACACTTTTCGAGGGCACGCACGAAATTATTGTCCAAGCGGCCATTCACTGGCTGGACAAGCAACGACACCCCAAATCCTTGGCAAATCTGCCTGGAAAATGAAATCATATGTCCGGCGACCAAGGCTGTTTTTGACTGCGTTTGAAGCAGATCAGGGCATCCTGCCCTCGAACTCATCTGGCAGCTTGGGCATCGCCACGCATTTGGTCACGCACATTCCATAGCCTCCTTAGGGGTTTCTAAAATGATTTCAGCCTCTGTCCACGACGAATTAAGGAGTGACTCTGGGCATGGTGAACTTGATCTGAGGATGGCATCACAGAAGGTTCATTTATTTCCAGGCATTGTATACTGCGGCAAATTGCATTAATTTCATGGGAGAGAAGGCCAACCTGCAAACATCAAAGAATGATTCGACTTAAGGACATAGCACAGGCAGGAGGCGTATCTGTCATGACCGTTTCAAAGGTGATGCGAGACGCTCCAGATATTTCTGCCGCAACCAAGAGTCGTATCCGTGATCTTGCCGAAAAGATGGGTTACGTTCCAGATGCCAGCGCCCGGGGGTTAAGAAACCGCCAGACCAAGTTATTGGGTCTTATTATTTCCGCAGCCACCAATCCCATCTACGCAAGGGTCACCATGGCCCTCGAGGCGCATGCTTATCAGGCCGGCTATGATGTTCTACTGGCACATTCACTCAACGATCCAAAGCGTGAGGCCACCTGCATCCGCCGTCTCTTGGCCAGGCGAGTGGATGGGATCTTTATTTCACCCGTTTATCGACTCCAGGATAGCGCTCCCATTTATCAGGAAATCCAAAGACACCATACTCCCTGCGTGATACTTGGACACCGAGCATCCTTTTGCGAGAACTTCGCCAATGTCGAAACCGACAGCCTGAAGGCTGCCATGACGGCAACCCAGCATCTCATTCAATTGGGACACCGAAGGATTGCCTATCTGTCGGGACCGCTGGCAGCCCCTTGGGCGAAGGATCGTCTGGAGGGCTACAGGCTTGCCTTGCGGGAAGCAAGAATACCGTGGGACGACCATCTGATATTCCAGGCGGGTGGAACCATCGAAGAAGGCAACCATGCGGCAGAGCAAATGTTGCATGAAGGAACCAAGGCAACCGCGATACAGGCGGTCAATGATCTGGTCGCCATCGGAGCTGCAGGTCATATGATCCGTCAAGGTGTTCGTATTCCTGAGGAATTATCGATCATTGGGTTTGGTAATATCCTCACAAGTGAACATTTTCAAGTTCCCCTTACGACCATGCGCCAACCCAAACTGCGTCAGGGGGAAGCCGCCATGGGCCTAATGGAGTCACTCATGAAAGGCGGATCTCCCAGATCCATCGTCATTGAGGCTAAATTGATCGTTCGTGCCAGCACCGCCAGCTTGGACACCCTTCCCCTACCCTCTGAAACATCCCTTGGTTGATTGACAAGAAATGCCGACCATCAAACAACTTTGGTTGAGCACAAAGGCCTCACCTGGATGACCATCGTCTGGATTTACATCCTGAATCAACCAAACAGCATACAGATATGAAGGCCATTCGCTTGTTTCAGCATCCATGCATTTTGTGGGTGTTCGCCTGTCTCATTCCAGGCTTGGCATCAGGGGTGCTGGCTAATGACGATTTCCAAGGAGCCACTCACATGATGCCATTTGAGGCAGAAACCATCGGTTACGCTCAAAAGATAGATACCAGTCGCCTGGCACAACTGCAAGCGGCCATCAACGAAGGTCAAGCAATACTTGAATTCAAGTCCGATGGCCTCGGCTATCTGATTTCACTCCTGCATCATCTTGATATCCCGACGCAATCTCAGGTGCTGGTATTCTCGAAAACCTCCTCTCAACGCCATAGGATTGCCCCAGCAACCCCACGCGCACTCTTTTTCAATGAACACAGCTATGTGGGGTTTGTCCAGGGATCAAATTTACTTGAAATCAGCGCCGTGGATAAGGACATGGGAGGTGTTTTTTATACACTCGAGCAAGATCCAGGCAAAAAGCCGGAATTCGTCCGGACGGACCAATGTCTGGAATGTCACGCCTCTTCAAAGACAATGGGTGTTCCAGGTCACCTGATACGCTCCTTCGAGGTCAATGAAGAAGGTATTGTCGATCTCATTACGGGCACCAACCAGGTCAATCATCGCACCCCGATTGAGAAGCGCTGGGGAGGATGGTATGTTACCGGACAACATGGCAAGCAAACCCACCGCGGCAATCTATTTGGCAAAGAAGCTTTCATCAGGCAGCAAACAACTCCCAACTACTTGGGTAATCTTCGCGATCTGAAACAATTTTTTGACCCATCAATCTACCCCCACGAAACCAGTGATATCGTGCCACTGATGATTCTTGAGCACCAGGGACACATGCACAACTTCATTACCAGGATGCAATATGAAGCTCAAATCATGCTGCACAGCTACGGACACCTGCGCTATCTAAGACACAAGGTTGACGCCTTCCTGCGTTACCTTCTTTTCATCGATGAGGCTCCGATCGCAGATACCATTGCGGATTCCTCCGGTTTTGGAAGCATTTTCACAGAAAGAGGCAACAAGGACTCAAAAGGTCGATCTTTGAGAGATTTGAATCTCAAGACCCGTCTCTTTGAATATCCCTGCAGTTATCTTGTTTACAGCGAGTCCTTCAGAGCTTTACCAAAACGACTCAAGGATGAAATCTACAGGAAATTATGGAAAATTCTCACGGGTGAAAATAATCAGAAAGAGTTTACATCGCTGACGTTGAAATCAAGAAAAGCCATCCACGAGATTCTCAAGGAAACCCTTCCCGATCTTCCCACATTCTGGTAGAACAAGCGCCCATGCAAGCCCTCTCAAAGCTCGAGGTACTGATCGAACACATCTTCATCTCGAGCAAACACAACTTCATTGGTCATCATGGAAAGCCACCTGGAACAAGTCCGTCCATGGAGATGGTGGAGGTGCGCTGCATTGAAGGCAGAGGCATCATGGGGGATCGCTACTTTGATCATAAGGATCATTACAAGGGCCAAATAACCTTTTTTGAGATGGAAGTATATGAACGCATATGCGCTGCGCTCGCAATCAGGCATCTGCCCCCATCCACTTTCCGACGTAATGTCCTGACCCGGGGGATTGATCTCAATGCGTGGATTGGCAGGGAATTCGTCATTCAGGGCGTCACCTTCGAGGGAACCGAGGAGTGCAAGCCCTGCTACTGGATGAACCAATGTTTCGGATCCGGTGCCGAGGTGGCCATGAAAAACCATGGAGGCCTCCGTGCGCGTATTTTAAGCGACGGAATCCTGCGTAAGGGGCAATGACAAGGTAATGGACTTGTCAGAACAACCACTTTCGTCTTGCGATGCATTTGCAAAAAAACTAACATCACCCCTTAGAGCTTTATGGCAGCAATCGGAAGATTTCAAAAGGGTGACGACATCTTTTATGCAAAAGTAGTTGATGGTGAACTTTATAAATTAAAGGGAGATGTCTTTGGCTCACCTTCCTTCCAAAAGCGAGCAACCAATCCCAAGGGCATCAAAACACTGACACCCGTTGCTCCTTCCAAGGTGATCGCTGTAGGCTTAAACTACGCCGATCACGCCCGGGAGTCAGGTAAAGCACTCCCAAAAACGCCTCTTTTCTGGCTCAAAGCCCCTACTTCCCTCATCCCTGACGGTGCCAAGGTTGAAATACCTTTTCAGAAAAACCGTGTAGACTACGAGGCGGAGCTTGCCATCGTGATAGGTCGCAGGGTGCGCAATGTGACGCCTAACGCGGCAGCGCGTTATATTTTCGGATACACGTCTGCGCAGGACATCAGTGATCGCACGATTCAGAACGCGGAGAGCCAATGGTCAAGGGCCAAATCTTTCGACACCTTTACCCCGCTGGGTCCTTACGTTGAAACTAAAATTGACCCCCACAAGCTGACCATTCAACTTTTTCAAAATGGCCAATTGAGACAAAATTCCCTGACTGGACAGTTAATTTTCAATTGCTTCGAGCTGGTGAGCTTCATTTCCACCAATATCACGCTGCTCCCGGGTGACATCATCCTGACCGGAACACCAAGTGGAGTAGGACCCATCCAGTCAGGCGACAAGCTTGAGGTCCGTATTCAAGGCATGGCCCCCTTGGTCAACACCGTCAAATAGGGCAGACTGCTTACCCTGATCGTTATTATTTGAATCATTTTCTATGCGTTGGTCACAATCGTTCGTACCCACCCTCAAGGAAACCCCAGCAGAAGCAGAGATCGCTTCCCACAAACTTCTTTTGCGTGCAGGACTCATTCGCAAATTAACAGGTGGACTCTATACATTCCTTCCGATGGGGCTTCGGGTTCTTCAGAAAATCTCCAAGATTGTACGTGAAGAATTGGACAGGGCCGGAGCCCTGGAAGTCTTGATGCCGGCACTTCAACCACCGGAGATTTGGAAGCAGAGTGGTCGTTACGAGACTGCCAGTGACGTCCTGTTCAAGGCAAAGGACCGTTCACAGCGTGAGTGGGTATTGGGTCCGACACACGAGGAAGTCATCACCACACTTGCGGCTTCAGAGATCAACTCCTACCGTCAGCTACCTATCAACTTTTACCAGATTCAGACAAAATTCCGTGATGAAATAAGACCTCGCTTTGGACTGATGCGAGCACGTGAGTTTATCATGAAAGATGCTTACAGTTTTGATGTATCTGATGAAGCCTCCCAAAAAAGCTACCAATCCATGTTCGACGCATACGTGCGCATCTTTGAGCGATGCGGCTTGAAGGCTCTTCCGGTTGAGGCAGACAGCGGGGTGATCGGAGGCAAGTTTTCTCATGAATTCATGGTACCTGCTGAAGTCGGTGAAGATGACGTGGTTTATGTGGAATCCGGAGAATACGCGGCAAATGTAGAGAAGGCAACCAGCGGTCTCAAAAGCCCGCTTGCCAACCTGCCCAAGATCGATCAAGGCAAGTTGCCAAAACCCGAATCATTTGAGACGCCAGGGGTAAAAACGATTGAAGCCCTCAGCATGAAACCTTATGGCGTCCCCTCGGACCGTCAAATCAAGACCATGGTCTATGTCGTAGATGGTAATCAACCGGTCATTTTCCTTCTGCTGGGAAATGACCAGCTTAACGAGGCCAAAGCGGCAGGTATTCTGGCAACCAATCAGATAAGACCTGCAGAAGCATCTGAAATCCACCAATGGCTTGGGGCTTATCCGGGTAGCCTGGGTGCTGTCCGTGTCAGTAAGATACCTATTTATGCGGACGGGTTCCTGGAGGGTGGCTATGATCTCACCACCGGTGCAAACCAAGACGGTTTCCATCTTCGCCATGTATCCGTGGAACGGGACATTACAGTGAAAGCCTTCGCGGACCTGCGTACCGTCCAGGCAGGCGAACCCTGCCCGATCACAGGCAAGCCCTTGAAAAAACAAACGGCCATCGAGGTAGGGCATGTCTTCAAATTAGGAACCAAATACAGCGTGGCCATGAATGCGACTTTTCTGGATGAGTCCGGGAAGTCTAACCCCTGCGTCATGGGATGTTACGGCATCGGCATCACCCGCACACTACAAGCAGTCATCGAACAGTGCCACGATGCACAGGGCATTCACTGGCCCCTGTCGGTAGCCCCTTACTCCGTATGTCTGACCCCCATCGGAAACAAGGCTGGAAGTCAAGTCATGCAGGTAGCGGAATCCATCTACAAACAACTGGGGGAAGCAGGAATTGATGTGATCCTCGATGATCGAGACGAACGACCTGGGGTTAAATTCAAGGACTCCGAGCTCGTTGGCTTCCCCATGCGCATCGGCATTGGTGATCGCTCCCTTGCCAAAGGGGAAATTGAAATCAAACCCAGATCCGGATCCCTGACCATGGTCAAGGTTGAAGATGCCATTCCTTACGTCATCGATTGGATCAAAGACCAATCATCTTGAACCATTGCAAACCGAAGCAATTCGGTTTCTGGCATTGGAAACAAGTTGATTGGGTTCTAGAAGGTCATGATGAAGTCGTGGCGCAATCCCAAAGACAACCATTCAGAGGCATCCAGGCAGACGACACCCTCTCCCAATCGTTTGGGCCTTTGAGGGGATAGCAGGGTAAAAATGCGCTCTTCAAAGTTCTGGAGGGCGTTTCCGGATGCACCTGGAAACAGATCCTGCCACCCATCACCAGAAGCCTGCGTGGATTCCAGCCAATCCTTGCCGCATTCACAGAATCCAATGGAAACCGTCCATCTTGAATCCGTGGCAAGTCCAAGGGCGCAGCGCAAACCCTCTCTTCCGCGCTCATCCGTGCGGGGATCGCAACAGACAAGCAGGAGCATGGTCGCCTGTTGCGTGGATACATCGGGTCGTTTGTCGCATGCTGACATGGCCACTGCTCAGTTAAAGATCAAGGCCCTTTCCGAACACAAGAGAATGTCGGACATGAGGGTCAAACCTGCCGCAGTGATTCCCTCAGGACAATCTACATCTCGTTGCTCCATGGCATAGGCGCAGGCTGAAACCCTTCCACCAAGGCGAACAATGGACTCCACGGATACGTGACACGCACCCAGCACCGCATCCTCGAGCAAGTATAGATAAACGGCTCTTCCATCAAGCAAGGCATGGGTAGCCGCCAGCATGCCACACTGGAATCCCTTATTGGTGGGTCCAGCGTGTATGAGGATGCCCACGGATACTTCAGCATCAAACACAGGTTTCCAATGGCTGCACCGCATTGGCATCAACTTAAAGAAGAGACACAAAATGTCACCCTTTAATCACCCCACGAGTGGACACCATATACTCCCATTCCTGGCGGCTGAGGCTCCTGATATAGTCAAAAAGATATTGTTGGGCGTATCCTGCATGTTTTCCAAAATAGTCCAAAGCCTTGAGATGCATCTGGTGTGTTGAAAGCTTGCAATCCTTGAAATAATAATCCTGCAGCACACGCTGGACCCAGACATCCACGGGAAATGCTTCCTGAAAACCATATGCAAATAACAGCACACAATCAGCAATCTTTGGACCCACGCCTGGAAGAGAAACAAGTAAATCACGCGCGCTGGAGAGTGTCAATTGGCGCGGGGCTTTCAGGTTGAACTGTCCTGAGACCACTTGCTCAGCACAGGCATAAAGGTATTTGGCCCTAAAGCCTGCCTTGCAGTCTCTCAAGGCCTGTTCCCCGGCCTGAACCACCGCCATGGGATCCGGAAAGGAAAAACGAGAGGTCTGCCCTTCCGGATGCGACACCTCCCTGCCAAGTCGTGTCGACAATTGATCTACAATACCTTGAATCTGAGTAATTTGCTTGGTAGAAGACAGCAGAAATGAAGCAAGACATACCCAAGGGTCCTGTCGCAGCAAACGCAGTCCACGTTGGGCCTGAATGGCGGTCTGCATCAGAGGGTCGCTGGGAAAAGTTGCGATGACTGGACCAACAGCAAGGTCCAACTGCAGGTAATCCCTCATGAGACCATGGAAGGCAGGGCTGGTATCGTCGGTTTCAATCACCACCTTCCCGGGGCGATGCTGGGATAACCTGACCCAGGAACCACTCCAGGCACTCTCCCAGCTGCCCGTTCCCACTTGTGTCCAGTGAAACACCTGTCCCGAGGTAAGCGTCTTTCGCAGGTCATAATCACGGACGGAGATACTTGACAGGTGCACGAGAGGTGTCAAAGAGGCTTTTAGAAGGAAATGATGGATCTCACCGGAATCTCTGGAAGAAGATCCCGACCTCTAAGAGCATCCAATTCAACGAGAAAGACGGCCTCAAGGAGGTTGACCTCCAGTTTATTCAGCAGTCGTACTGCAGCTCCTGCCGTGCCACCCGTGGCCAGGAGATCATCCATAAGAAGCGTTCGACTACCTTTAGGAATGGCATCGGTGTGTATCGCCATCTCATTCGACCCATACTCCAGGTCATACTGTTCCTCATGGGTCTGGTAAGGCAGTTTTCCTTTTTTGCGGATAGGTACGAACCCTGTCTTGAGATGCAAGGCAGCTGCGGCGGCAAAAATAAAGCCACGCGCATCAATGCCCACGACGACGTCAATATCCCCAGGCTGATACGGAAATGTCAATTGCTCCACGGCTTCCTGAAACAAGTGGGCTTGTCCAAGGATCGGAGTGATGTCCTTGAATTGGATGCCAGGCTTAGGAAAGTCAGGAATGTTCCGGACGGCATCCTTTAAGGCTGTTATCTTTGAACTCATCGAGACAAAAACTCACTCATTTCTGAACCGATTCAAGCTTCTCGATCATTTTTCGTAATTTGGAAAGTGCCAGATTCTGAATCTGCCGGACCCGCTCGCGCGTGACGCCGAAATGCTCTCCGACCTCCTCGAGGGTTCTTTCTGATCCACCATCCAAGCCAAAGCGGTATTCCAAAATGGTAGCTTCACGATGCGGCAGGGTTTTGACCAGATCATGCAACATGTCAGTGACCGTCTTATCCTCCAGATGCTTGTATGGATTCTCGGCTTTTTCATCACTGACAATCTCTGCAAAGGTGCTGTGGTCATCCCCGATGGGAGAGTCCAGAGAAGCGGGTCGAATGGCAGCTCGACGCAAACGAGCGACACGCATCGGGTCCATTTCGAGTTCCTCGGCAAGCTCCTCGTCAGACGGCTCATGTCCGAGGGCCTCCTGCAACTTGAGGGCAGTGCGTTTGAGTTTTGAAATCTTGTCCACGAGGTGAACAGGCAAACGAATCGTCTTGGCCTGGTTTGCCAGGGAACGCTTGATGGATTGCTTGATCCACCATGCACTGTATGTTGAAAGCTTACTGCCCTTGGTAGGGTCAAACCTCTCAACGGCTTTCATCAATCCGATGTTACCCTCATTGATAAGGTCCAGGAGGGGTAGTCCGAGTCCTTCATAATCATGCGCAATCTTGACCACCAAACGCAGGTTGGCCTTGATCATCTGATCGCGAGCCTCGTCGTCACCATTCTGGATACGTATGGCGAGGTCAATTTCTTCCTGTGGTTTCAACAGGTCCACCTGACCAATTTCACGCAGGTAGAGTTTGAAGGCGCTGTCCCCGTCATAACGCTCCCTGGACCGAACCGGAGCATCATCATTTGAACCGGGATCCCGTGGCACCTCGGCACGCTCAAACTCATCGTCCTCGCTCAAATGCTTCGAGTCACTATAACTCCCATCGACTTCTTCACTGAACGTCTCATTACCGTCCTCAACACCTCCGGATGGCCCATGATCCTCATTAGGGGAATGTGGGTCTCCATGATCATATGAAAAGGGATCAGCTATGGTGTTTCCGTCAGCCATTTGAGATGACTCTATGGTTATGAAATTCCGACCCGCGATCAAGTAAATAAAACGAGGAAAACCTAGGAACAAAATCCCTCAAACCCAGCTCCAAGCAAGTGTGTGACATCCGCCCTGATGATCTCCTCACTGAGAGGCCATCCAGTTTGTTGCATATCAAAATATTTGTCTGTCAACACATCGGCGATCACCCTCCGCGAGTGATCCCACTTGTAGAGCACCTGATCCAACACTCGAGCATCGGAATGTTGCGCGGTAAAGCTTGTACCCAGGAGCTCGAGTCTCATGCGCGTCATTTCCTGAATCATCGATGGTACATTGGTGAACCACCAACAACCGAAAATATGGAGATTACGAAATTTCCTTCCCAGCACACACAGTTCGTGCTGATTTTCTCGGGACAGGAGTGTGGATAGAAATTTCACGTCCTGATTCTCCGCACACAAGCATTGGAGGGCACTCAAATCTGCACGCCCCACACCATCCCCTGCGAGTTGTAGGAATGGGTTCACGGACCTACGAACACCTATCATGAGTGCAAGTGGCAGACCCGATGCCCGGCAGAAGGGTAAAATGACCTGTTGGAGCATTCTCGTGGTGTGATCGTCGGCAGGATACGTAAAATCAGGTGGCAGGGATACCATCAGGTAAAGGGGATGGATGCGGTCCCTCCAGTCTTCCAGGAAACGTGTCACAGATACCACAGAAGTGCCCCCCATGTCTTCACTGACTTCATATCCCCAGTCAGCAAGGGTTTTACCAGCAACAGGCCAGTCCAGCAGGAGAGGATCCAATCTCAGCCCCGTTTGAAACCTTGAATCCCTGGAGGGGGATTGATCCCATACGGCTTTTTCCTCGGGATCGAAAGGTGAGTTGGTCATGCACACACCACGCAGGTTGGCGATCTCAAGACACCTAGATACAAAGGACTCCCTGTCTTGTTCCTTAAACCATTGCCGTATCGATGGCAGAGACTTGGGACCTGTCTCCAGCCCGAGGAGGTGCAGGGAAGTCAACACACCCCGGCATGCCTCCGAAATCGGCGACCGCTCCTGAAACAAGGTACTCCAGACGTGATCGGCCTGCTGCGCGCGAGGCAGTTTCCAGAAGTCCTCATACCCCATGGTGGAGCTTCGAAAGGTCTCTGCCACCAGGTAGTGGTAGACAAGCTGTTCATCGATACCAGACAATAAAAGATCACCAAAAGCGGGGTCGTAAAGATGCGTGTGCATGTCAAGGGCAGGAGTGGATTGAACGATCCGGTGGACTTGATCGTAAAGCTTGCCTCGACTTGTGGAGAGCGGTTGGTTACTGATGATCATGCTGTGCGAACACTATGAGAGGTCGCAGGCATTCGCAAGGCAAAGGAGGAGGGCCATGAAAAAAATACGTATCGTTGATGCACGGACAAATGCAGTGACACTGAACACCCGCATGCCGTTTAAATATGGAATTGCCACCATGACCACCTTTCCCCTGGTCTTTGTCATGCTTCACTGCGAAATCGATGGTAAACCCGTGTCCGGCATTGCCTCCGACCTGCTCCCCCCCAAGTGGTTTAAGAAAGATCCTGACCAGGATCCTCAATCAGAACTCCAGGAACTACAGCAGGTGATTGATCACGCATGTCAAGCTGCAACCGGGATGGAGTCATCCAGCATATTCGATGCTTGGCTGGACCTTTACAGGGCGCAAAGTTCCTGGGGGCAGAGCAAATCCTATCCTGCCTTGCTCACCCATTTCGGAACCTCCCTCGTGGAACGTGCCCTGATCGACACATACTGCAGGCACACAAGCACCTCCTTCTTTAAGGCACTCAAGGCCAATGCATTCAGTCTCCAACTTGAAACCATCCATGCTCACTTGCATGATAGCATTCCAGGTGATTATCTGCCCCAAAAACCGCTGGAACGCATCCTTGCAAGGCACACCATTGGCCTGGGAGACCCCCTGAGTAACGAGGACATCCCCAAGGCAAACGCCTTGAACGATGGACTTCCACACTCCCTGGAGGATTGCATCAAAACCTATGGCCTCAAGCATTTCAAAATAAAGATAAGCGGCAATTACGAGGCCGATTTACAGCGGCTCAGAGCCATTGCCAGCATCGTGAACACCAACGCCATAAACAGGTTTGGATTCAGTCTTGACGGCAACGAACAATTCACAGACCTGCCCACTTTCAAGGACTACTGGTTACGAATGACGCGCAGCGAGGGCTTGAAAACCTTTTTTGAAAGACTTCTCTTCGTGGAACAGCCCCTGCATCGAGATGTGGCACTTTTACCTGAGATCGGTGAACATTTCGAAACTTGGCAGGATCGTCCCCCCATCATCATCGACGAGTCCGATGGGGACCTCCACAGCATGGCAGAGGGACTAAAGTTGGGTTATGCAGGGACAAGTCACAAGAACTGCAAGGGCGTATTCAAAAGCATCGCCAACAAGGCTCTGCTCCAAAAACACCAGGAGGAAAACCCAAATCGAACACTGCTCATGAGTGGCGAGGACCTCTGCAACCAGGGTCCCATCGCGGTCATGCAGGATCTGTGCGTTGCTGGCGCCCTGGGAATCGCGTCAGTGGAGCGGAATGGTCACCACTACTGCCGAGGACTTTCCGATCATCCAGCAGCCATCCAGGACGAGATGCTGCGACACCACGGGGATGTCTACGCAGCCTCGGCACATGGATGGCCCTCCCTCAAGATAGAAGATGGAAGCATTTCCCTGAGATCCATCAACAAGGCACCTTTTGGAGTGGGCTTCATGCCTCAGGTGGAAGCATATCCATGCTGAAGGGACTACACAGTCGTGTCCTGTATTTGACACTTAAACGGTCCCACGATAGTCTGAGGGCGTCATATGAGTCAGACATGTAACAACGACAATCCGATCATCAACATCACGGAGGCGGCGGCAGATGAGATTCGTTCGATGCAGGCATCACAGCCGGAGCACAAAGGACACCCCCTGCGTGTGTACATCGAAAAAGGAGGTTGCTCAGGGATGCAATACGGATTGGTATTCGATGAACCGCGGGATGGGGACATCCAATGGAGCATGCATGCAGTGGAGATGGTCATGGATCCCATCAGTTCGGATTACCTCAAGGGTTCGCTTATTGATTTTTCGGATAGCCTGAACCAGGGGGGATTCAAATTGACCAATCCAAAAGCCAAGCATTCATGTGGTTGTGGAAAATCATTTGAGGTCTAGCCGTTTCGAGGCTTGCCTGTCCAAAATCCTTTTTGGTAGCGTGCACCTCAGGCAGTTGTAAGTCACGATCTACCGCACGCCGGTGTGGCGAAATTGGCAGACGCACAAGACTTAAAATCTTGCGAGGGTTAAACCTCATGTCGGTTCGAGTCCGACCACCGGTACCATACTTAAGTCGTTGCATCCCAGTCGGTTAACTTTTGAAAAAGCGCTACTGTCAGCAAAAACGTCAGCAAAACTGGGTTCGTGACCTCCACTTGAACCTACTCTGGCCTGCTCTCTGACTACTCGCTAACTTCACTCGCTCGGTCGGTTTTACGCTTTGAAATTAAAGCATAAAATCATGAAAGCACGTTACCGCGTAGTGTAGAAAAATTCCGATCGCAGCAATTCAACGTTACTTTTCCTCATGCAGCGTGACGATGATAATACTTGAGCATTCCTCCTAGGCGTCGCCGACTTGTGATCTCCCCCGTGCCGCTTTGGCCATCAAACTCAGGGCGAATAATTTGACTCTCGAGTCCCTGATGATTTCGTTCGATATGATAATGTTCCAGATACTCCGTGATGGCATACCGGAGCGATCGCTCGCTAAAGAAGATCATTTGATCTAGGCACTCCTGTT
>JAAZXX010000169.1 GCA_014239995.1 Verrucomicrobiia bacterium | reverse complement strand
AACACACCCTTGAGGCAAAAGCCCTTGCTCATGCGATGGGGGCGGCTTTCCTGGAACAGGACCTGGTGTTGTCGAGGGACAGCATTCCCGTGGTACTTCACGACATCCATATCGAAACTGTCACGGATGTCGCGATGCGTTTTCCCAAGCGAAAGCGTGAGGATGGCCGCTTTTATGCCCTGGATTTCTCGGTGGATGAATTAAAGCAATTGAACGTGACCGAACGCGTTCATGCAAAGACAGGGCGACCCGTTTATCCGGGACGTTTTCCGGTAGGGAAATCCTCGTTCAGGATCCACACCCTGGAGGAGGAACTGGAATTCATTGCCGGACTCAACCAGAGCACCGGTCGCACGGTTGGGATTTATCCTGAAATCAAGGGTCCTTCCTGGCACCGGCGACAGGGGTATGACATCAGCCGTGTGGTCCTGCCCATCCTTCAACGCCATGGCTATCATAGTCAATCGGATCCATGCTGGTTGCAGTGTTTTGAATACGGGGAGGTGAAACGCATCCGCGAGGAACTCGCTTGGCGTGGACGACTCACGATGCTTCTCGGCAGTGGAAAGCAGGGAAGTGACGGTACGGACTTTGCCTTCCTGCGTACGCCTGCTGGACTTGACCAGTTGGCACATACCGTGGATGGCATTGGCCCGTCGATCAGCAGTATCATTGAAGGCGGTAGTGTGATGGGACGTCGAGTGACATCACTGGTTCAAGATGCGCATGCCCGGCAACTACGTGTGCACCCCTATACCGTGCGCGGCGACGCCTTGCCAGTAACTGTCGTATCGTTGGCGGATCTGCATCGCTTGCTTTTCGTCGAGGCAGGGGTGGATGGTGTCTTCACTGATTTTCCTGACAAGACGGTCCAATTTCTCCATGGAAACGGGCATTAGAGCAGGGTCTGCACCGTACTAGACGCGTACCTTGATCACCATTTTATGCACTGGTTCGGGGGCATGCAGGGCGATTCCAGGCATGTGGGCGTCCCGCGGCTTGAGGATGGCAAAATACCCTGCCCTCAGGGTGATGAACTCTCCTGCCCCCTCCAGCTTGTAGAAGTCCTTCTCCTGATCATATGGGCCCGCCTGCATGCCTGAGACAGGACGGTAGCCCAGGTGCTCGGTGCCGCTGATGACATACTGCACATCGATGTAGTGATGATGCGCTTCCCAGAATCCCTCCTCTCTGAGCTTGGATTGGTATCGATGTACCAGGGCGTAGACATGGTTGCCGTCGATGTCATGGCGTCCAGGCGTCAAGGTGTCGCAATCCTGTGTCTCCAGATAGCGCAGTGCCGTCTCCATGCGTGGTCCCAGTGCGTAGTATTCTCGTGCATGTTCCAGTACGTCGATGATCATATTTTTCCTTTTTTTGGGGGGGCATGTTGGAAGCTTGTGGCTGCCCAGTGGCACGCAAGGCTAAGGGCGACTTGTGCCGATGGCAATCCTCGTCCATTGGTACAGCGTTATTCTTCAGAAGCCCCGAGGACATGCCTCAGGTGGCTCAAAGGGGTTTTTTCATACCGATGATTTCACTTCTGGTGATTGCTTCTTCGAAAAGCCAGGTGTTGATGGTTCCGTTCGCGGAAAAGAGGGAAGTAAGGGTTCAACCCCCTCCTTGATTCACGGTTGTTTGGGTCGTGCTTGGGTGGAAGCCTGCATTTCGCCCAAGGCAAATTGAATACCTTCAAGCAGGTGTCTGACCAGCATCCTGTTCCAGAAAATGTGTAATGATGTCCAAAGGCCGAATGAAAAACATGACCTTTTCAGTATTGCGTGACCCATCCCAGGGCAAAGTCATCGTCGTTGTGCTTCCTTCTTGACCGAACTTCACTTGAATTATCTGCGAATGAGGGTCTGGCTGTTTCAACCCATGATGCATTACCCGACTCCAAGGACCATCACCTGTCCATTTCCTCGGAATCAGAACTGCAAATACATGTGCTTAACATCCATGAGCTAACATCATCCTGGCGATGAGTGTGCCGCGTACACACGTCATGGAAAGCGGGTTCTTTAGAGAGGCTTGGAAATCTCCATGATCGCTCTCGTTCCCCATTCTTCGGCTCAAGATACCCTCGAGGATGCAGCTTTTATTGGTTCTCAATACGGTAGAGGGCCTTGTCTGAGCGTAGGATCAGGGCATTACCATCGACTGCCGCACTGGCCATGAGACCGCCATCGAGTGGGTTGCTAGCCAGTTTTTTGAATGTTTTTCCTGCCTGGATGACCGTTGTTTTTCCTTCGCGGCTGTGGAAGTAAATGCGTCCTCTGGAATGGAGAGGGGAGGCAGAGTAATTGCCTCCAATGCGCTCCCTCCAGTGTTCCTCACCGGTATGGGCGTGGAGGCATGTCACCATGCCTCCGGCATCGCTGATAAAATAGATTTCGTTGCCAACCAGGATGGGTGAAGGCTGATTGGAGACCCCACGATTCCATTTCCATGCGATGGCAGGCTCGTCAGTGCCCTGATACTGGATGGCGAGGAGTTGTGAGCGGGTGAAACTGGTGATGATATAAAGCATGCCATGCCCGGCAACCGGGCGCGGTACGATGGAGAATCCGAGCATGCCGTAATGGAGCCTTGAAAGCTCACGGCCTGAGTCTGGATCGTAGGTATAAAGCCAGTCGGCGGCCGGTGAATACAGGACAGGGGTTCCCTGGGTTGGCAGAATGAGCGGGGTGCCATAGGCCTTCTTGAGCTGTGGGTTGGAGTGCATTTCCCCGCTGCGATCGGTGCGCCAAGCCACCTTTCCTGTCATCTTGTCAAGGGCGATGATATATTGCGTATCACTGCCGTCCATATGGAAAATGAGCTTGTCCTTCCAGAGCACCGGGGTGCTCCCAGGACCGTTCTCGTGGTTGACATAAAGTTCCTGATTCCGCCACAGCACCCTGGAGGTCTGTGTATCGACACAGGCGGTTCCATAGGCCCCAAAGTGACAGTAGAGCCTTCCGTTTTCAATGACAGGGGTGGGAGAGGCGTAACTGTTGAGTTTGTGAGTCCACTGGGGCTCCTTTTTCCGAAGTATCTCGACGTCATGCAGCAGTCTGCCAGATTGCTTTTCAATGCATATGGCGTGCAGTCGTACCATGGACAAAACCTCCACGGGTTGGCCACCGGTATTTACCTCCAGTCGCTTGTTGCGCTCCGCTTCGCTGGCTGGTTCCTCATGTGCAGTGGTCACCCAGATCTGGTCGCCCTCAATGACTGGTGAGGACCATCCTTTGCCTGTCAGCGGTGTGCGCCATGTGACGTTGTGTGTCTCGCTCCACTCAGTGGGGATCATGGCTTGGGTGTGGCCCTGTCCGGTCGGGCCGCGCCATTGTTTCCAATCCGCCTGGGTTGCGAATGTCCAGCCCAGTGCCATCAGCAGGACTGTATGTTGTCTGGTTTTTAATCGGCTCATTGGTTTCGGGGTTGATCGTGATCCATCAAGAATGGTTTATTCCTGAAAGGGGTTAAACTACCAGTCCTGCTTCCACGCCTCAAGGAAGTGTTCCATTGTGTTTTTTGTCGCGTTTTTACACCCAGGCTTGAAAGATGGATCGATCCGCAAGAAAGATGCGGACCCGAAGGTTTGCCGATTATCTTGGACTCGCTGTGATCACATACACTGAGGAAGCTGACCCGTGGCAAGTGAAATGGGATTCTATTTCATGAAATCGTTATGGGTTTGTAACTGCTATAAGCTGGGCGTAGTTTGGTTCCACTCGTGTTAATGAAGCAGTTCGCTCAATCTGGTAATGTTCCTTGGAATTCTCTGTGCCTGATGGTTCTCGGTTACGTCTTTTTTCAAGTGAACGCCTCTTATGGAGGGGGCCTCAGGGTCGTGGAGCATGCCAGCCCAAAGAGTATGCGTGACTGGATGGCGGCGTTGCCGGATCACAAGACCCTTGCGGACTACTCCCTGCCGGGTACGCACAACACCTGTTCGCTTTACAATGGTTACGCCTTTGGATTTGCAAAGTGCCAGTCCTGGACATTGAAGGAACAACTACAGAGGGGGATTCGATTTCTTGATATTCGCTGTCGTCACATGCGTGACACCCTGCAAATCTATCATGGCCCGATCCGTCAACGCATGTCCTTTGCGAATGTTCTTGATACATGCGTCTCGTTCCTGCAGGAAAACCCGACGGAGTGCATCGTCATTTCCATTAAGGAAGAACATCACGCCACGGGTAATTCCAGGGATTTTAAAACCACTTTTCTTGCGGATGTCATCAGGGGGGGCAAGGACCTTTGGCGGATCCAGTCGACGATTCCGCAACTCAAGGCAGTGCGCGGTAAATGGGTGCTGGTGGATCGCGTGGGTGACTTGGGAGGTATTCCCTGGAGCGCTTTCATGAAGCAGGACGATTACCGTGCGCCACCCGATCTCAAGGTGGAGCTCATTCGTGAACAGTTTGACAATACGGCACATCACGCATCCAACACCCGCCCATGGTTCATTAACTTCTGTAGCGGTGTATACCCATCCAGGCTGATCACCCCGCGTCAGTATGCGCTCCAGGCCAACAAAGCGGCTTCCCTTTATATCAAGGAGCGGTCTAGTCAGGCCACAGGGCCCTTCCTGTTGGGGACGGTGATGATGGATTTTCCCAGTCACGCCATGATCCAGCAGGTGATTTACTCCAATTTTGCGCCTCCGAAATGATCCACGGCACGATTCCTGAAAAACACTTCAGGAGTGCTGACAGTGGCATGGAGGTAGCCCGTATCTGGATGATGACAGTGAAACAAACGAAGGTGATTTAGTTTTGGAATCCATGCGACTACTTCAGTGGAAGCCAGCACGCTTCATTGGTTTCATGGGCTTGACGGCCAGCCGGGCGAACACAAAGGCAAAGGCTATGTCTTGATTCGTGTTACTGATCGGCCAGTCCAGCGTTACTCAATGCCTGTCTGGCTCCCGCATGCTCTGGATTCATTTCCAAGGCCTGCTTGAGCGTCATGACACCCCGATCCCTGTCGCCTTCCGCCAGCAATGATATCCCGAGCTTGGTCAGGGTTGTTGGGTTTCTTGCCCCAAGGGAGATCGCTTCGCGAAACGAGCTGACGGCCTTATGATGGTCACCCTGTCTCGCCTGCAGTAAGCCCAGTCCGTAATACGGGTAAGGCATTCGTGGGTTCAAGTTCATGACATCCCGATAAGAAGCCTCTGATTTTTCAAGTTGCCCGGCGGCTGAATAGGCCTTTGCCAGGTTGAGATGGGCAACCACCATCTTGGGGTTCAGCTCAACGGCTTTTGATAAATGCGTGATGGCCTCATCGTAGTTCTTGGTCGAGGCCAGCACGGAGCCAAGATTCAGGTAAGCCTCGTGATACTCTGGATTCCTGTCCACCACACCCCTGAGACGTTCAATGGCACTATCCATGTCCCCACGAATCTGCTCAATCATCGCGAGGTTGATGAGTGCCGTGGCATGATGGGGATCGAGTTGAATCGCCTTTTCAAAAAGAGGCTGAGCTTCGTCAATGCGTTTTTGATTGAGTAATATCGCGCCTAATCCGGTGAGTGCTTGACCATAATCAGGATCGATGCGAATGGCATCTCGATAGAGTTCCATGGCTTCCTTCAGCAATCCCTGCTGTGAGGCTGATTTGGCCTGATTATAGAATTCCCTCGCGGTCCTGACGCCCTCCTCTGGTCGAACGAGTTGATACAAGCGTTGCGATTCCTCAGGAAAGCCATTGATCCCGAAGAGGGTGGCATAGTCACCAAGGTAGGCGGGAAGATCGACCTGACGAGGGTCCGTGAGCCATCGACCGGATCGGGGGGAGGCGCGTTCGAGGGTCTCTGCCGGTGTGGCGTTCAACAGGGCCAGGTCGCCGGACAATCGTTCCCAGCTGAGCGCCTCCAGATAGACCGCCGCCGTCTTTCCCTGTGC
Source organism: Verrucomicrobiia bacterium (assembly GCA_014239995.1). Lineage (GTDB taxonomy): Bacteria > Verrucomicrobiota > Verrucomicrobiia > Limisphaerales > AAA164-E04 > AAA164-E04. The sequence continues at coordinate 1,500 of JAAZXX010000169.1, read as the reverse complement.
ATCCACCAGGATACTGGTTGGAACCGAGAGGGATGCCCGGCGGGAAGTAAGATATTCGATCAGGATTTCAATCTTAGCCAGATTCTCCTGTCGCGCCACCCCTCGCGGTAAAGTGTAACCCATCTTGGCCAGAAGCCTTTCTGGATCACTCCCTCTGCCTGTTGTGCCATCAACGGCAAGTCCGTCCACATTCAGTGCCAGTACCGTTGCCCCCATGGCGGCCAGATCATCCGCATGCTTTCCTAACTCGCCCAATTCCTGAAGGCATGGGTTGCACCATGTCGCCCAAAGATTAATCAGCACAGGTTTGCCCAGAAAATCTGTTGTCGAGCGGGTCGTACCCATTTGGTCGACGCAGGTCAGTTTTGGGAAGGGTACCCTGTTGGCGACCCAGAAACCACTCATGGTGGTGTCCCCACCATCCCCCTTTGTGCCCCAATCCTTTTTTCCTGCCGTTGTTGATATTGGTTCAGGAGTATCCAAGATGCCTTGATCCTGCACCATTGTGTAACGAGCTCCCGAGCGAAGTGCTGCAACCTTCTCAACCCCACCGCCCGGCCATCTCACTTCAAGTTCAAAGCTATCCTTTTCCCCTTCACCCAGCCCAAAGTGCGTCCAGGAACTTGATTGTGCCAGGAATCCATCTCCGGCACGGAGCGTGCGAATCTGTTTCTCGGCAGGGTTCGCGCTTCGAGACAAGGTCAAGCGGGCCCCGATGGCGTCCCGATTGCTTGTGGTTCCGTTGCCAATCAAACGCACGGCAATGGATGCATTGCTTGAGCTCTGATTGTTCCTTAGAAGGCGCACTTGAGGTGCTGAACGGTTTGCAACCCACATGTCCAGGTCACCATCCCTGTCCCAATCCACCGTGGCAACGGCACGGGCGTCATCTTCAAAATCAACATTCAGGATGTTGCCCACCTCGGAAAAACCACGGCCCGCTCGGTTCATGAAGAGCGCATTCCGTTCATAACCACTGAAGGATTTACCCCGGGAAACCTGATCGTTCAGGTCCCTGAAGTTACGGGTGTAGCCAGGGGTGGCTGTCGGCTTGAGCCCCGCTTCCGGAATTTGAGGCGCGACCCGCCTCCAGAAGAACATTCACAAGTCATCTGTATCGGGTTGAGAGATATATCCGTTGGCAACATACAAATCCTCCCAGCCATCATTATCGAAATCTGCAAACTTGGCTCCCCAGGCCCAACCTCCGAAGCCTTCAGCCATGGGTTCAGTGACATCTTCAAAGACACCCTGCCCGGAGTTGCGCATCAGGGTGTTTCCGCGAACCATCTTCAAATACTTGGATCGTGTTTGTTCCGGCATATTCTGGTTGAAATCCAATTGGGAGACGACCTGGTTTCCCGCACCCGAAAACATGCTTGAAACATAAAGGTCCATGTGTCCATCCCGATCATAATCCGCCCATGTGGCGGACATGCCAAAGCCCCAGTCCTGATGCGCAACTCCGGGCAGGGTGCCTTTGAAGATGTCACTGAACCC
>JAAZXX010000168.1 GCA_014239995.1 Verrucomicrobiia bacterium | reverse complement strand
TGGCAAATTGGTGCGCGGTCGCACACGCATTTACCGCAAGGATCGACTGGTCTACGAAGGTCTCATGCAATCGCTTCGACACTTCCAGGATGAGGTTCCCGAGATGCGCAATGGCATGGAATGCGGTATTCGCATCGAAGGTTATCAGGGGTATGAGGAGGGTGACATCATCGAGACTCACGTCCTTGAGAAAGTAGCTCAAAAGTTGTAGAGGACATTGTTTGCCGTTTCCATGCAGTCCTTGAGACACCAACGTATCCGGGAATTATTGAAAAGGGAGACCGGAGAGCTGCTTAGGCAGCGACTTCCACTCGATTCCTATGGGCTCGTCTCCGTCCACGAAGTCTTCGTAGCCGGAGACCTCAAACATGCGAATATCCTACTGGGACACGTGGGTTCCAAGGATCAACGAGATCTGGCTGCTAAATACCTCCTAAGACATCGAGGAGAGCTACAGAAGGAAATCTCCTCGCAAGTTGTCATGAAATATGCCCCTCAAATCCGATTTACCTTTGACGATTCAATCGAGCGGGGCAACGACGTGCTCAGTATCATCGAAGATATGGAGCATTCCGAGGAATCCAGTCCATGAAGGCTGTTTCAAAATCAGCCATCAAAGTCTTGGAGGAGATCAAAAATCACACAACATTTTGTGTGATAGGGCATATCAGACCCGACGGAGATTGCCTTGGCTCGCAGTTGGCACTGACCATGGCCTTGCGCTCACAGGGAGCAAAGGTGACTTGCTGGAATCAGGATCCCGTACCGGCCAAATTGAAATTCATGGATCCAGAAGGGATGTTTCAACAACCGACATCTCGAAAACAATTCGACTGCGTCATCGCCGTGGATGCAGCCTCCCGTGAGCAATTGGGTGAGGTCACCGAACATATAGGCGACCGGTCCGTTCTCATAAATATTGATCATCATCCCAGCAATACCCGTTATGGCGACCTGAATTGGATTTCTTCCTGTGCTTCTTCCACTGGTGAAATGATTTTCCAACTGATCAAGGCAGCTCGTTGGACCTTGTCTCCAGAAATAGCTGACTGCCTTTTTACTGCCATTTCCACGGATACCGGATCCTTTCAATATCCCTCAACAAGTCCGGATACCTTTGAAACTGCGGGAGAACTGGTCAAACGGGGTGCGGATATTGCGCGTATCAGCGATGAAGTTTATCAATCTTATTCGCTTAGCCGCGTAAGGCTGTTAAAGCGAGTTTACAACCAGTTCAAGCTAACGGAGGATAACCGCATTGCTTACCTTTGGCTCAAGAAAACAGACTACTCAAAATCCGGTGCCTCCCGAGAGGATACCGAGGGATTAATCGATCATATAAGAGCAATTGAGCCGGTGGAGGTTGCCTGTCTTTTTGAGGAGTTAGAGCCTGGAGAAACCCGAATCAGTCTTCGATCAAAACACCCGTTGGTGAATGTCAACGAGATCGCTAAACAATTCGGAGGAGGTGGGCACAAAGCAGCCTCAGGCGCCCGTGTAGCGGGCAAACCAATGACGGTTCAGCGGAGGGTCATCGCATCGATACGCGCATCCCTCAAATGCATAACCACTCATCATACCTTATAATCAATTGTCCTGATACCAATGGTCAAACATACCACCCCGAACGGCATTCTGCTTGTGGACAAGCCAACTGGCATGACATCGCACGATGTGGTTGATACTGTTCGAAAAAGATTTCGTATCAAGAGAGTCGGACATTGCGGAACTTTGGATCCGAATGCCACAGGCCTTCTGATTCTATTGTTGGGCAAAGCCACCAAACTTTCAGAATCATTAATGGGGCAGGACAAGGTCTATGAGGGAAGCATCGAATTTGGACGCCAAACCAACAGTTACGATGCCGATGGTGAAATCGTTGCAGAAAAAACGATTCCCGAAATGACCATGGAATCTCTCAATGACATCGCTCATACCTTTAAAGGGGATCAGATGCAGGTACCTCCCATGGTCTCAGCTATCAAAAAGAATGGCGTTCCGCTCTATAAATTGGCTCGCAAGGGAATTGAAATCGATAGACCTGCACGCTTGATTCATATTTACTTTTTTCGGATAAAATCTTATAAAACCCCCGCATGCACATTCGAAATCGCTTGCACAAAAGGCACTTATATACGCAGCATAGCACATGACATTGGACTGAAAATTGGCTGTGGCGCCCATCTTAAAACTTTACGTCGAACGGTTTCAGGACGTTTTAATGTTGAGAAGAGCCATACCCTTGCTGAGCTTTTGGAGCTGAATCTCTCAGAGTTGGAAAAGGTCATCATCGCGCCAGTTCCAGCCAAGGAAATAGTGCAATAAAAATGCGTTGATAAGGGAATCCATGCAAGTTGTCCGCCTTTTTCAGGCTATTTCAAACAATGTACGACCGGTTTATTGCGCCATCGGTATGTTTGATGGAGTACACCTTGGCCATCAGCTTTTGCTTAAGCATGTTGTTAAAAAAGCCTCCGCAAACAGCGGCATCGCTGTTGCCCTCACCTTTCGGGAACACCCGGCATGTATCGTGGCTCCGGAACGCGCTCCTGGAATGATTTACGGCACTCAAACCAAAGAATTGCTTTTTGAAACTTTGGGTATTGATCTTGCATGGGTCATCCCATTCGACCGCACATTAAGCCTTTTGAGTGCATCGGATTTTATCACACAAATCCGACAATACTCTGAGAATCTTGCAGGTATATGTGTCGGGAAAAACTTTGTGTTTGGGCATGAGCGAACCGGCAACATCCACCTACTCGAGCAACTTGGTGGAATGTGTGGATTCGAAGTTGAAGCGAAGAACCCAGTCACATGTGGGGGAGATTCCATTAGCAGCACACGCATACGGGATCTCATCGGGCAAGGAAATTTTAAAGAAGCCTCCCGGTTATTGGGTCGCACATATCATCTATCAGGAACAGTTGTCAGAGGAGAAGGCCTCGGCAAGCGCATTGGATTTCCAACCGCCAACATGCATTGCCCTCACCTGAAACTTCCACCGTCTGGCGTATACGCAATAAGTGCCGTGATACAGGGGGAGCGAAGAAATGGCGTCATGAACATCGGCCTCCGCCCAACCTTGAGACAGCCCCAACCAAGATTGCAGATAGAGGCACATTTCTTGGAACTGGATACTGATCTATACGGAGAACGATTGGACGTTGAATTCATTGCAAAATTACGAAGTGAACGAAAATTCCCCAATTTGGAGACACTTACCGAACAGATCCATGCGGATATCAACATGGCAAAAGAGTGTTTTTGATTCGCCTGACTGAGAAGCAAACCGATAACAAGATCATTCGTCCTCAAATACGCACAAAGATCGACAAATAAGGGGTGGCAATCATTGGATCAGGTAACCAGGAAGCGATTGACTATCTCAGGTTATCCAAACGCAGACGATTTAAGGTATACCATCCAATCGGATTGGTCAGCGCCCCCCCTGACTGGGCATGCATGCCCAGGAGCTTGAATTCATAGACTTTATTTTTCACCAAAGGCATCTCTAAATGGACACGCATGCCGCCGTGGCTGACCCTTACACGCCGAGGGCTCACCTTTGTAGGATCCACCTTCGGCGAACCGTACTCGGGGCGATAGAGATAATGCCAGTGACGAATCGCATAATTCAGTGGATTCTCAAGTTCTTGCTCACTCATCGGTTGGGTAAAACGAATCTCAAAACCAGTGGTCGTAAGTCGAACGGAATGCATCTCGACTGGGGTCGTTCTTCGATCCCATCGCACTTTTTCAAGCCCAAAAGCCTGGCTTCCAACCGATCGCCAACCGCGCCCTGTTTGCCCTACGTATAAAACGCCGTGCTTGTCGAATTGATTCCGCACTATGCCGCTCTGCATTGGATCGATGAAGTTAAAAATCGCCCCTTGGTAGGTTCCTTGTACCTTCTCAAGATATACCCGCATCAGGTTGGAACGAGTCTGATCACCCACAAAAACCTGATTTTCAAAAGGACCAAACTGACCACCCGTTTCATTGAAAACGGGTTCGCCTGGCGAATTGGCCAAATCACCGTGAATGAAGAAAACTGCCGGGGGTGTTCTGAGCTGCCGGTAGGTATCTACCGCGATGGCATTCAGATCCTGACCCTGAAAATCTGGGTGGTCCATAAGGGAAGAGGGATGACCATGAAAGCGACCCTTAACCACGTGCTGCAGGGTAGAAGACCCATTCCAGTCACCTTGATTATCAGTGAAAAAAATTTCCTCCTGCCTGTTCATGCCAATACCTGCGGGTGAGCGCATCCCTGAGGACCAAGGTATAAAACGACCATCCTTGGTCACTTGAAAAGACCACCCGCGATAACGTGCAGCACGTCCCATCTTTCCATCATGTACTCGACCTACATCCCACTTGGAACTGCCAGCCCAGCCTACCCAACTGAGACTGGTGTTGAGCGTACCGTAAAAGTTACCTTCCGAATCCCGCACAATTCCAAAAGCGTATTCGTGATAATTGTCTGTGAGTCCCCACTCCGCATTCACCGTCCTGTAGACATCTGCGACACCATCACCATCTTCATCGATAAGTTGGGTCAATTCAGGTCGCTGCATAACCCATGTGTCCGAGGTAACAGGGTCGATGTAGATGCCGAGCACCTCATGAAGACCATCGGCAAAAAGACTCCATTTTTCATTTTCCCAGGCATGAAGGTGAAAAAATACGTCTCAGCGGCAAGTGTGAGATTCTCATGAACATCCTTGAGGACGGTACACTTCGAGTGCAGCTGTATGGTGAAGACCAACTCCAGCGTACCGTTAAGCATCCCCTTAAGCCCATCCTGAAGGAAGGGGAGTTGTTTGTGGTTGCCGGCGACGATAAAGACAGTTACGGCGATGCGTGGTTCATAGTAATTGCGCACCCGGACATCGATAAGGAGCCGAAAAAGAAGAATTAGTATCATCTCCCGCCCTCATCGATTGCCTGCTTGGAGAAGGTCGGGGTGGCTATAGTGTGAGGCTTTTATGAAACGAAATCAGATCAACCGTCGGGCCTTCCTTGCGCAGGCTGGTGTGGGCACGCTGGGTGTCTCCACGATCCTCTCGCCCTCTATCAAGGCCGGGAGGACAGATATCAATGGTAAGATTACACTTGGTTTCATCGGTATTGGCATGATGGGGCGGGGGCACCTGGGACGTTTCCTCAAACATCCCGAGGTGGAGGTTGTCGCACTTTGTGACGTAGCTCAGGTTCGTCTCGAGGATGCCTGGGAGCGTGTTCAAAAGGCTTATGGCTCCAGGCAGAAAAGCGGACATTACCGCGGTTGTGCCATGTATCGGGATTTCCGTGACTTGATTGCCCGAGACGATATCGACGCTGTTGTGATTGCCACACCCGATCATTGGCACGTGATACCGGCCATCATGGCTGCGGAAGCTGGAAAAGACATATATTGCGAAAAACCACTTACTCTCTTTATTGGTGAGGGACGTGTGCTCGTTGATGCGGTCAGGAGAAATCGAACCGTCTTTCAGACAGGCAGTCAGCAACGCAGCGAATTTGGTGGGAAATTTCATCGAGCTGCCGAGCTGGTGCGAAACGGACGTATTGGGAAGGTGAAAACCATTCGGGTGGGCGTGGGGCCTTCTCCGAAACCCTGTGATTTACCTGAGAAGGAAACCCCAGCGGACATCGACTGGGACATGTGGATTGGTCCGTCGCCTTATCGGGGGTTCAACGAAGCCCTTTGTCCGGTGGATGTCCATCGGCATTTCCCGGCATTTCGCCGTTACCGCGAATACGCTGGAGGCAGCCTTGCTGACATGGGAGCTCATCATTTTGATATCGCTCAATGGGCCCTGGGAATGGACCACAGTGGTCCCATCAGGGTTGATCCCCCCGCCTCACCCATGGAAACAGGCCTGAAATTTACTTATGCCAACGGGACGGTGATGTACCACGGTGGCCCAAGCGGATGCACTTTCGAGGGAACCGATGGGAGTTTATATGTGGATCGGAACAAGCTGGAAGCCCATCCAGCCTCTATTCTCAAGGAACGTATCGGCAACTTTGAAATCCAATTGGAAAAGGCCACCAATCACAGGCAGAACTGGATCGATGCGATCAGGTCCGGTACCATGCCGATCGCTGATGTGGAGATTGGGCATCGTACCGCCAGTGTTTGCCACCTGGCCAACCTTGGCTATCAGTTGCGGCGTTCTTTGCGCTGGAACCCCTCCAGTGAACGTTTTGAGGGGGATGACAAAGCCAACACGCATGTGGATCGGCCCTATCGTGCTCCTTGGGCCACTTTGTAGTTACGATGATTTAAGCCTTGGCAAAAGTCCCGTGGCCATGCTTCATTGCTCCCACGCCATGAATGCCCGGACTGAGTCTTCCGTGATGACGTATTTGTGCGAGCCTGCATTATGAAACAATTGATTGAATATTTCAGGACATGCCTTGTGATTGTCCTGCTTCCGGCAGTGGTGTTCGAGATTGATCTGAAGGCCGAAGAGCTTGCGGTGCGGATCTCAACTCGGCCTGGTCAAATGCGATACGACCTCGAATCTTTCGCGGTATCCCCTGGCGCAGATGTGATACTGACATTTGTGAATAATGACGAGATGCAGCACAATCTTCTGATTATTCAAGGTTCCGAGGGTATCACCATGAAAGTGGCCCAGAAAGCTTGGGCCATGGGAGCGGGAGCAGTAGAACGACAATTTATTCCAGAGATGGAAGATGTGATTCTGCACCATACCCGAGTGCTTGATTCCGGGCAACAGCAGGACCTGCGCTTCACCGCACCCAGCGAGGAAGGCCAATACCCATATGTATGTACTCTTCCCGGGCATGCTTTTTCCATGAAGGGTATGATGGTGGTGACATCAAATCCCCAGGATATTATTCCGGCCAATAAGGAGGCGGCTTCATCGAATCATGGCGACTTTGAGCTGCGTCCACACCACAAGCCCCTTGTCAAAAGGGCTTTTGTAGAAGACGGACCCGCTCGTGCCATCAATGTAGGGATGCCCGGTGGCATCAACTTTTGTTTTGATGCCGAATCCTGCGCAGTTGCCTTCGGTTGGTTTGGTCCCTTTCTTGACATCGGACCGGATTGGGGACGTAACGTCAATGAGCGCGGAGGACGGCCTGTTAAAGTCCTCGGAGAACGGTTTGATGCTGGGCAGAGCATTTTTCCACTTCGCATCGGGAGCAAATATGCAACACCTCAAGTGGAATTCAAGGGGTATCGCCTTCGGGGTATGGAAGCGCCGACTTTTGAATTTACCGTCAATGGTGCATGGGTCAAGGAGACGATAACCCCTGCAGGGAAGGGGATTGGTCTCGGGATCAATCCTTAGCCAGCGCCCCTCCCACTTACCTTGAGAAACTTCCACTTCTGCATCCTGGCGATCCACATAAACGTAAATAGGAGTGACGAGTCCAGGATCCGTCTAAAA
>JAAZXX010000167.1:335-7498 GCA_014239995.1 Verrucomicrobiia bacterium | reverse complement strand
GTCCCATGCGGCGCCCCGGAGGCGCGGTGGTACCAGCGATAAATCCCGCAACGGGCTTTTGACAATGATCACGGATCCAGGCTGCCGCTTCCTCCTCTGCCGAACCCCCAATTTCGCCGATCATGATGATACCGTGCGTTTCTGGATCATCGTTAAACATCTTGATGGTGTCCAGGTGGGATGTTCCGTTGACGGGGTCACCGCCAATACCAACACAGGTAGACTGTCCAACCCCACGGCATGTCAACTGCCATACGGCTTCGTAGGTGAGGGTACCACTGCGGGAGACCACACCGATATTCCCCTTTTTATGGATATATCCTGGCGCGATACCTATGCGGCAACCACCGGATGAATCCTTGCCATCACCAGGAGTCACGATACCGGGGCAGTTGGGCCCGATCAGCCGTGTCGAATGCCCATGCAGGGCTCGTTTCACCCTGACCATGTCCTTGACAGGAATCCCCTCGGTAATACAGACCACCAATTCAAGCCCCGCATCGACACCCTCGAGAATGGCGTCAGCAGCAAATGGTGGTGGCACAAAAATGGCAGAGGTCGTTGCACCCGTCTCAGCCACGGCCTGATGCACAGTATCAAAAACGGGGATCTGGTCTTCAAAGGTCTGTCCTCCCTTGCCGGGGGTCACACCCGCAACGATGCGCGAGCCATACTCGAGACTCAGTTTGGCATGACGCCCGCCAAACGATCCAGTGATACCCTGAACCAAAACCTTTGTCTCCGGTGATATTAAGATAGCCATAATCAGATATTCTTCAGAAAGTATTTTCTCGGGGTTAGGTAAGGGATTACTGCACGGCAGCCACGATCTTCTGAGCGGCATCTGCCATGGAGTCTCCACTTATCAATTCAAGACCCGATTCACTCAGGATCCGCTTACCAATATCAACATTGTTGCCCTCAAGCCGAACGACCAGAGGGATGGAAAGTTTGGTTTCCCTGGCCGCGGCTACGACCCCTTCGGCGATGATATCACATTGCATGATACCACCAAAAATATTCACCAGAATACCCCTCACGTTGGGGTCACTCAGAATGATGCGAAACGCAGCCGTAACCTGCTCACGAGTGGCACCACCCCCCACGTCCAGGAAGTTGGCAGGGTCTCCACCGTAGTGCTTGATGATATCCATGGTGGCCATGGCCAGTCCGGCACCGTTGACCAGACAGGCGATATTGCCTTCCAGCTTGATATAATTCAAATCGTGTTTATCAGCCTCAATTTCCAAAGGAGCCTCTTCGCCCAGGTCGCGCATTTCCTGAATATCTCTGTGACGGTAAAGGGCATTATCATCAAGCGAAATCTTAGCATCAACGGCCACAAGATCCTGACCACCGTCCGCCTTTTCGACAACGCACAACGGATTAATTTCGACCATCGATGCGTCACAGTTCCAGAAGGTCTGATAGACTCCCAGGAGCAGGCGAGAAGCCTTGGCGATCAGGCCGGATGGAAGGCCCAGTGATGCCGCCATACAACGCGCCTGGTAGGGCATGAGCCCCATCACTGGATCCACTGTCATTTTGATGATTTTTTCGGGAGTCTTTTCGGCAACCTCTTCAATGTCCATGCCTCCCTCCGTGCTGGCCATGATGATGGGTTTTGAAGAGTCGCGGTCCAGCAATACCGCAAGATAGAGCTCATTGAGTATCTTTTCGGCACTGGCAATCAACAGGGTCTTGACCTCGCGACCTTCGGAACCAGTCTGCTTGGTCACCAACACCTCTCCCAGCATCGCCCGAGCCTTTTCGACGGTATCCTCGACTGTCTTGCAAAGGTGAACTCCACCCTGAAAACCGCTCTTGAAGGTCCCCTTGCCTCGTCCACCGGCATGAATCTGCGATTTGATGACAACCATCGTCTCACCTTCATCGAAGAGTGAGGTAACAGCACGCTGAACTTCCTCAACGGATTGACAGGACTGTCCCGACGGGACCTGGACCCCATTGCTGGCCAGTAGATCCTTGGCTTGATACTCGTGGATATTCATGAAGTTTTTTACTTGAAAAAAGCATTCCCCGGTTCCCCATGTTCTCATGGTCAGAACCAGGCAAACCTAAGATCTCGATCGATTTCAACGCTGATCGACAGGGATGACCTTGAGGCCCTCGGGTCCGATGTAATCGCTTTGAGGCCTGATCAGGCGGTTGTCTGCCATTTGTTCCAGAACATGTGCGCTCCATCCGGAGGTGCGGGCAATGGCAAAGAGGGGAGTAAAGAGATCAATGGGAATGTCCAAAGAGTAGTAGACACTCGCCGAGTAGAAATCTACATTTGCATGCAATCCCTTCTCTTGGAGCATGATCTCGGCGATCCTGTCACTCATCTGGATCCATTTGGGCTCGGCGATGTTTTCCCCCATTTTGACAACCATCTTGCGAAGATTCACGGCTCGAGGATCCAGCACCTTGTAAACACGATGACCAATGCCCATGACCTTTTTCTTGTTGGTCAGGCAATCCTCGATGTAGGCATCCACCTTATCAAGGTCGCCAATTTCCTGGAGCATGCGAATCACCGCCTCATTGGCACCACCGTGCAAGGGGCCCTTGAGGGTTCCAATCGCACTGGTAATGGAGGAGTAAATATCGGAAAGGGTGGCGATGGTGACACGGGAGGCGAAGGTGGAGGCGTTCATGCCATGATCCGCATGCAGCACATAACACATGTCGAGTGTATCGACACTCTCGCTTGCTGCTTCCTTGCCTCCGTTGATCAGGTAAAGGAAATTGGCAGCTTCCCCCAGATCAGAACGAGATTCCACAAGGGGCTTACCTTGCCGATACAGTTGAAAATAAGCGGTTACGATAGGGATCTGCGCAATGATCTTGAGGGCTTTTTCCTGAAGCAATTCCATGGCGTTGTCATCGGCAGTGGGATCGAAACAGCCAAGGGCCGAGATACCGGTGCGCAGGGCATGCATTGGAGAGGTATCCTTGGGCAGTGAAAGTAATAAGTCGACGACTCCCTGAGGAAGCTTTCGATAACTCGCCAATTTAGTTTTCAACTGATCCAGCTCGCTTCGGTTAGGCAAGGTCCCGTAATGCAGCAAATGAATAATTTCCTCGTAACAGACACTACCCGCCAGCTGATTGATGTCATATCCACGATAAATGAGTATGCCTACATCACCCCTAACATCACTCAGATAGGTTTTGGCCGCCACAATACCTTCAAGTCCTTTAGATGCTGCACTACTCATATTTGTCTACTTATCTGCTATCAATGTTATTTACTGTTCAATCCAATCCGCAGACCGGAAATCTATGGAAGAGGATGATAAAGCGTCAATTTTTTTCAAAGCAAGGATTGAAAAACCAGTTCCTTTGGTTTCCGCTTTCCCCTGCAATTACCAGAGGAATGCCTTAAACAAATCCTTACACGCTACCATGCTCCAAGAAGAAAACTCCTCCCACAAGTGACAGGTGCAAACGTGAGAGCTGGCACCTGCACACTCAAGAACCTACCTTACAAGTTTGACGGACAAAAACAAGTGGAAGGATTTCCGATCAGCATGTGGACTGCTGACACATGGGAATTATTGCTGACAACCCGTCGTGATATTGGCTCCGCTCATCCCTGAAAATGCGGTATGGGCCTGGTTCCATGGTGGATCGATGGGTAAAAATATGAAGAAAAGGAAGGAGGACAGACTAGAATGCTTCCAAGGCTTCCCTGATCCTATCAAGGCGCACACCTTCTGGCTGCCGATCGAGCAACCATCGAAAATCGGATCGCGCCCCCTCGCGCCGCCCTGTACGCAGGCGGATCGTGGCTCTCTCAAGTCTCAGGTTCGCATCTTCCCCATCGATGGCAATCATCAGGTCCAAATATGGCAATGCGGCAGCAAGGGATTCGTTCTGCTGTGCAAAATAACGGAGATTCGCGAGCATGCGCAACACAATGTCCTTCTTGCTGGCAGGGGACATGGACGCACTCTCCGTGGGGCGTTCTTGATACTGGAGGGCCATGGTATCTGCTTCCGCAAAAGTCATGATATTGCCCATATTAAAGGCATCAATCAACACGACCTGCCCCTCCTTGGGCGCATAGCGAACCAGGAAATGACCAGGCAAGGGCAGACCCGAGACTCCCTGGATACCAAGCCTCTCAGCCAACTCAATAAGCAGCACGGACAAGGTGATAGGAAGGCCCTCCCGGTCGTCGATCACCTTGTCAAGGTAACTGTTCTCGGCGTTCTCATAATCAGCAAAACTTCCGTGAAAGCCGTTTTCCTTGAACAGGTAATCCAACAAACTCCGCATGAGGTCCTGCACGTTTTCTGAAACCACACCCCTGGAACGGATTTCGACAGCCATGCGATCCACGGCATGTTCGTAGGCCGTGATATTCAATTTAGGGCGATCATGCTGAGCAATCAGGAGCGCGGCACGCATCAAATTGATTTCCTGCTCAGGCTTAACCATTTCCGCCTTTAGAAGCATACGTATTTGATTTTGATGAGCCTCAAACGCAAGCCAACGGATCTGCTCAGCACGATGGGCAAGAGCTTCAGCAGCAGCCTGCAAAGCTTCGGGAGACTGTCCAGGCAAAGCCTCCATCCATGCCTCAACGGAGGTTTCCGGGCCGTTAAAAAGGGCTTCAAACTCACCCAACATATGCCCCAATTCCTTATCAACTATCGGCTTCTGCATCGATTCTGGGGAAGTATGCAACTGGAAGCCAGCGTAGTCGGCTTGGGTATCCCTGAACTTGGCTAGCCCTACCTTGCCAATTCCGAGCCCACTATCTGTCGAATCGATCACCAAATGACCATTGACATAACAGAGAATACGGCTTGCTTCATGGCGGATCTTGAAATCGTTCCATGCACCCTCTCGATAATGCACGCTCCTGACCTGATTGAGAATATTCCAATCATATACGGTGGGGCCGTCAAAACGCGTCAAACGCAGTTGGTGATTGCTCGGATAAAATCCATAGTGCCGATCAGCTCCGTCAGAACCAAAAATCAGACCCGCCGCACCCGATTCATCACCAAGTTTCACACGCACTTCAAGTTCGTAAGGCAGGGTTTGGGGTTGTAAGTGAAAGTGACAGAGTGACCTACCTCCAAAACCCTGCCCTTGTCCCTGCACGGCAATGCGATCTACTTTACTGCTCCAGAGTGCACCCAAACGCGTACTCCAGAGAGACACATCAAGTGCACCAAGCCGCAACCAGCGCGACATGGAAACCGAATTGGGACGCTGCAGAAGTGGCTTGAGAGCGTTGATGGGAGTGGCGAATCCAAGATTGGGCGTCAGCGTAGATTTCATGTTGAGCAAACCCAGCACCTCTCCCTTTTGATTAAAGACAGGCCCTCCGCTGTTACCCGGTTCAATGGGAATGGCCAACTGGATCATGCGTGCGTGATCAAAGCGCCGAAAACCTGAAATCAAGCCATTGACCACGCTGCGCTCCAGCCCCATCGGATTGCCAACCGCGATCACCTGTTCCCCAGGTTCAAGGGCGTCTGAATCCCCTAGTGGCAACGGGCTGAGAGACGAAAGGTCGAGCCGTATCACGGCGAGGTCGAGGGTACGATCCCAGGCATACACCTCGATGGGTTGATGCCGACTGCCATCCGCCATCACCACCTCCATGGACCGGGCCTCTCCAATCACGTGCAGGCTGGTGGCAATAAGGCCCTTGGAATCGATCACAAATCCCGTACCCACGCCATTTTCATGTCCGTTGCGGTCCATGTGGCGAATCGTCACCACCGCATCGCGTACCTGTCGGGTGAGACTTTCCGGATCCATTGCCACGGACTCGCTGGAGGGGTAGATCACACCGACACCTGCAAGCCAGAAACATAGATACACCAGCAGGCCAAACAAGCGCAGTGGAGTTCGTTCCTCACCTGGGAGACATTCAGGAAGTTCGACGGCCACCTGGCAATTCTGCTTCATGCGTTGAAAAAGTGCAAGCGTGCTTGAGCGCCTCATCCAGACGATCCAGGTAAGCGTTCCTTGAAACGTGAAAGGCACCCATACTCTCGGTAATTGGAGTCAACATCTGGATATCAAAAAGTTTATAACCTCGCTGCCTGAGGTGTTCCATAAGAAAGACCAGAGCCACTTTGGAGGCGTTGCTAGCACGGTAAAACATCGATTCCCCGGCAAAAAGACCCTGAATCCCCACGCCATAGACCCCTCCAACCAGGGCATCTCCCTGCCAGCACTCCACACTATGGGCGCAGCCCGCCGCATGGAGCTTGAGGTAGCCACGTATAAACTGATCGGTGATCCACCCACCTGGTCGAGGCGCCTCAGCACAGGCTCGAATAACTTGCGGGAAAGCCTTGTTGATAGTGCAGGTGAAGACGCCTCGGCGCAGGATCTTGGTGAGGCTTCGCCCTATACGTATCCTCTGCAGGTCAAAAATCCCGCGAGGATCAGGGCTCCACCAGGTCACCGGACGGTCGGTCCACGGAAAAATACCCATGCGATAGGCAAGCTGCAACCGCGCCACGCTCATGTCTCCGCCAACTGCCAGAAGTCCATCATGAAGGTATTGATCGTAGTGGCGAGGATCCGGAAACCAGATCTTCTTCTGGAGAAAGGCAACCATGACTCTCTGTGATCCCTGTTCAGCCAAGTCCCTTGAGCAGAATGGCCTGGAACATGCCCGAGATTTCCATACTGGAAAGCTTGACCCAGTCTTCCGGTTTCCAATCTTTGCTTGCCACCTCATCGGGAGTTGGGTAGCCCAGGTCCAGCCAGTTGCCTATGCGGATATCATTGAGGATCTCAACCAGCCAATCTGCCCTCTCGGGATCAAATTCCAGTCGAAACTCGTTACATGTGCCTGAAAATCGCTGTTTCAACGAAGCCAGCCAGTGGTTTAGTTGCCCGGCCCGCTCGCCCTGATGTGCCACCACGGAATCCCTCAGCAACTGATTAGATTCCTCAAGATCAGGATCCGGAGTATCTCTCCGGGTCAAACTGTGATTTTCCGCCGACCTGCAGGGGTACTGGGACAGGAGTTTTAAAAAGGCAAGCCACTCCGTTTCATCAAGATGCAATTCAAACAAGGAACCCCCTTTCCAGTTCATCTTCATTCGCCAAGCTCCATGGTCGCGTGCAGATTGTAACGATGCAGTTGATGCACATGATGCTCTGCCATTTCAAGGCTT
>JAAZXX010000167.1:0-325 GCA_014239995.1 Verrucomicrobiia bacterium | reverse complement strand
TCCTGTTTCATGGATTTCAAGCATATGTTTCTCCGCCTTTTCCTTGCTCCATCCAAAAACCTTCTGGAGCACATGGGTCACATAATCCATGAGATTGACAGGATCATCCCAACAGATCACAAGGTAGCCAGGATCCTCCATTTCCTTGGTCTGACTGCCTGTTTCGGGTACCACGGAGGGCAGGACAACTGGTTCTATGTTCCCGAGCATGGAAAAAATTCTGATTACCGACCACATGATTTCACTTCCTGCGTTGCACTGGTGTCTCTTGAGACAGACCGGAGGACCCTGTGCCTGACTGGAGTCTGCGACCCACGTGCTTGAG
>JAAZXX010000166.1 GCA_014239995.1 Verrucomicrobiia bacterium | reverse complement strand
GCCACGGTGGCTGCACCGACAAGTCCGCCGGCCGGTCCACTGAGCAAACTGTCCTTGGCTGTGTAATCTTTCCGTGAGGCGAATCCTCCGGCACTGGTCATGATATGCAATGCGCCCTTTTCGAGGGGGGTTTCCACGCGCTCCAGATAGCGTTGCATGAGTGGGGTAAGGTAAGCGTTTACAACGGCTGTCTCCGCACGTGGAAGGATTTTGATAAATGGTGCCAGCTCGGAAGAACATGAGATGAAGGCGATACCATGGGATTTCAGGATCTTTGCAGCCTGTTGTTCATGTTCCGCATTCCTGTCAGCATGCAGGAAGGCGATTGCCACGGTGCCAAACCCTTTCTGTACTAATTTTCCTGCCAGCACTTCCATGGCCGATGGGTCGACAGGGCGGAGGACCTTTCCCCTGGCATCCATGCGTTCATCTACTTCCAGGACCAAGTCATGGAGGGGTGATGCCTTTTGAATCCATGGTTCAAAAAGATGGGGACGTTTCTGGTCGCCAATACACAGGAGGTCCGCGAAGCCGCGAGTGACCAGAAAAGCGGTTCGGTCCCCCTTACGTTCAAGCAGGGCATTGGTGCTTTTGGTGGTGGCCAGGTGAAAACGGCACGCAGGCAATGGTTGATCCCGGTTAAGCTGCATGACGATCCTTGCCGCGAGGATGGGAGCTTCTTCCTTGAAATCAACCTCAACCACATCCCCCTGGTCAAGCGCCTGATGGACGGGGGCGGTCATGGTGCAGAGGTGGTTTGTTGCATCGCAGGTCTGGATCCTCCCCAGCGACTCTCCAGTTTGTGCAGCGATCAGCTCGGCTCCTTCGAGCAACCCTTGCTCAAGGCCGGTTCCTATTGAAAGAAAGAGACGTTTTCCAAGCACCGGACGGGCAATCGTCGCACGGAGCCTGCCGCTGCTCAGAACCTTTGCGCGGCGCAGGGAACCCTGAGGATTCCTTGCAAGGCAGTCTGTGAAGGTTCCTCCTGTATCCACCCATATTTGCCAGGCTCCGGTTCCTTTGCTCATGTTCCTGTGACACTCGTCACGATGACAGGGGATGGGTCGATGCTTTTTTTCTCATTTTCATCACTGCTCCGAAGTCAGTGAATTGTAGATCATCTCAAGCCACCTGGAGGTATTGATAAATCCAACACCCCAGGTCTTGTAACGATCAGGGACACCCATGGCTTTTATATTCTCAAGCGATTTACTCAGGCTGATGGACTGCCTCACAGGGTTGATGGTTTCTTTCAGCATGACTGCGAATCGTTCCAGATCCTGGCGTTTTCCGAGAGGACCGTGACCCGGGATAATGAGTGCTCCTTCTGGAAGGGACTGCAGGACTTTGTCGACATTCTTTTGATATCCGACGACGCGTCCGCCACTACCAAGGTCGACAAATGGAAACCGGCCATTGAAAAACTGGTCTCCCATATGGATGACGTTGGAGCCGGTGAACCAGATAATCACGTCGCCGTCGGTGTGTCCTGCCCCAAGATGCAGCATCCGGATTTCCTCCCCATTAAAGTGCAGTGAGGAAGATTCGCGAAACGTGATGACTGGCAGTGCTGACTTTGGTGTACCTGACTTATTCTTCAAGCGCGTACGCACATTTTCATGGGCGATGATGGTGGCTTTTTGGCCGAAATGGGCATTACCACCGGTATGGTCGCCGTGCCAATGGGTGTTGAGTAGGTATTTCAGGGCATTTTTCTTGGTCAACTTGTCGAGCGCCTCCTCGATTTGCGGCGCAAGGTTTGCGAATTGGCTATCCACGATCAACACACCGTCCTCTCCTGCTGAGACCGCGATGTTCCCCCCCCGTCCCTCAAGCATGTGTATATTTCCGGCCACGTGGGTTATCTTGACGCTTGTCTCCCTTTGAGCCTGGACGACAAGGAATGGTATCGTTGCAAGCATGTACCAGACCGTGTGATTGACTAATGGGAACCTCATTTTCATACGAATTCAAACGATACCATATCTTACCCCGTTTGATAGGAGAATTTCCCCTTACATGGACGAGGATATGAGCTTTTGTTTCTCATCTGCATGATCCCAAACGAGCAAGGCACTCCAGGTGTTATCCAGAAATACTCTTGCCCTGATTGCTTCCGATGGGGCGCCCACGGCGATGGGTTTCTCGTAGGTATGGGCCACCGGACTTCGCTGACCCCCGACCAATCGCGGGTCCGATCCGTCTATCGTGTAGATGCAGCTTCCACGTGCATACGCCAGCGTGACATGCCGCATTTTGCCATCGTCCTCCATGTGTGCCTTTGGTGGGGCGATCTCAGGATAGAGTCCCTGCGCTGAAAGAAGGGTCAGCATCGCACGCGTATGCCGGGGGATGGTTGTCTCGTGTATGAGCTCAGCCATCCTGCGCCAGTGTTGGTCTCCAGTCTCAGTCTTTGCGCTGGAAACAGGCGGAGTACCTTTGGTGCTGGGCCATCGTGTGGTCTCACAAACGATGGCATCCTCGACCTGTGTGACACGTTGATGAAGCAATTTGCGGAGGTATGGGATGGTCAACGCGCCATGATCGAAACAATGTGTTTGGATACGATCAGCCACTCGAAGCTTGAATTCGTCGTTTGCCAGGCATTGTTTCCAGAGGAACAGTGGATCTTTCTCAGTCAAAGGGGTAAGCTTTTCGGGAGGTGATTTGCTTGTCAGCCTGGCATGTGCTGCATCTCGTATGACAAACCGGAAGCCTTCCTTTACATTGCGATTTCGGATAGCATACCATTTGTGGGTTGATGGGCTTGGTATCAAAGTTGTCGCCAAAACTTCAGTGGCGTTGATCCAAATCCTGACCAGCATTGCGTCAATCAGATTGTCGATATCCAACAGAACCTCCGATTCCGGAACTTCCTGACCCGTGAGATCCATGCCTTGCAGCCCGAAATAGATTTCGTTGGATTCAAGGCCAAGCGTGATCGTTTCCCAAAGGCGTTCCCAGGCCTCCGTATCTCCGTCCGCAGCGCTGATCGGTGCGTCCTCTGTGGGATCGATCTTGATCACATCGAAATCTTCCTTGGCCCCTTCCAGGTAGTGCATGGCAAAGGAAGCCTCGGGCCGTTCAAAAGCCTGATAGATTCCCCAGTAATCGCCGTTGATGAAAAGGTGACAGGAATCCCCGTAGGGCGCCATTTGTCCCGATGCACGTTGAAGGTCCTCGACTGAAAACCCCCAGTTCCACGGGGGAATGGGAGTGTCGTTTCCGGAACGAGGTTCCGTGCGTGGAGCACGTAGTTCAAGGCTGTCAAACACCCGGGGACCTGTCTGGCCAAACAAGGGATAGTGTAGTTTTGTTGGTCCGTAATAATCACGGAAAAACAAGCTCAACGAATGCCTGTCAGGAGGTTCCATGTGATGGGGGTTACTCTTAACGCGCATGCCGCAATCCACTTGAAATCCCTCTTCATTCAGGATGGAAAAATACTCGATGGAGCAGGGCCTTTCCCATGCGCGTCCCCCTTGATCAGCGTTGCTGTAGATGCCTTGTTCCTTTTCGAATAGATCCTGCTGATCCATCACGATGGATACAACAGGCAGGCAATCAAGGCCCTTCATGACTGCATCGGTATCGCGCGGATCCAATTGCTGAGGTGGGCGTTCCTTTGTCTGGAGATTCTGAACATCGAGCCATGGCACTCGTCCTTCATGCATTTGGCGAATCACGTCTTTCTTAAACAAAAAGGTGCGTGTCTCGATGTTGGATGGATCATATCCATCCTTGAAGGCAGCGATACGAAAAACGGAGGTCTGGACCACCTTGACGGGCCCATTGTAGATGGTGCCATGCTTGGGGCTCGGTTTGCTGCCGTCCGTTGTGTAGCGGATCGTGGTCTCGGGTGTTGCGGTAGTCAGGGTTAATTCAAAGGGCGATCCCATGAAGCCGGGCTCATGACTGATGAGGATATTTTCCACAAAACCCTCCAGGACAATCGAGTTGGGTTCTCCGGGGGTCGGGCTTACAAAATATCCCTCGTAGTCTTGCAGAAAGGCGTCTCTGTTCCAGTTTGAGCTGATGCCATATGATACGTCATTATGTTGCGGGGGATAGCGGGTGCCGAAGGCGTGTACGATTTGACGTGGATCCTTCCAGATCAATGCCAGGAACTCGCCATCTGCTTTCAGTTTGAAGTCGGCGTGCAACTCATCCCCGGCAAACCGTCGGTTTTTTCCTGAGGCATGCACCACGAGGTATGCCTCAGGTGCTATCAGCAGGGCGGGGAATTCCCAGATAAATTCCAGTTGCCTGTCCTGAGTCAAGGCATAGTCAGAGAGGTCTAAAGGAAACGCATTGGGGTTATGGAGTTCGATCCAATCTGTGCGTTCGCCATCTGCATCGACCAGTCCACTATCGTTTGCTGCCAGAAATTCCGACAGAAGCAGCTTAGGGGGATTGTCTGTTGAATCATCCTTTTTGGACTGTGGGGGTGAAGACGTATGCTCGGGGTTCAAGGTGTCCTGCGTATGGATCTTACCGGAATGCTGCGCCGCATCATCATCTCGGCAACCTGTCAAAATCAGGAAACTGAGCAAGGTGGTCATGCATGCCTTCACTGCATTGAAAGAACGCAATATGGAAACGATCCTGATAGGAGATGCACCCAACCCGAAAGCGCCGATGACTTTGGCCCATGCAGCATACAATCCGCGCTCACGGCAACGACGCTCCAATGCAGTTGTCTGTCTCGAAGTAAAAGAAGCCCATTGCTTCTGAGTTTTTTGTTGAGTTTCCCGCATGTTACTTAATAGACGATCAAACAATTTTGAAAAAGTATCCACACTACCCTTGCTGGGGCTCACAGAGATCTCTGAATTCAGGATACCCTTTCCAGATGCATCAGAATTGATGCAGAAGTCAGTTTGCTTGTTTTAAAGATCGTTTCAAATGTATGACTTCGCCAACCGGCGACCTTATGGGACGTGTATCTAAAATCAAGCGGTAAAAGGGCATGCGATCCTTTCAGGTATGCATATATGTCCTAAGTTTGAATTTTATTGTGACTCAAATACTCAGGTTTAACCAGAATGCCTATCCATCGATGGCATGGCTTTTAATAAGGTCGGGGTTTACATTAAAATCCACCTTTTTTGAGGTGTTGTTCCAAGGGCTTGTTCAAGAGTGCCGAACCCTATTGTCAGCCTGGGTGTGATTGTGATAGATTTGGCTGAGTCTTTTGAAACCAAGCTCAAGGAGGAGCCTGGAGAACCTTCTGAGTTAATGATGTCCGTTGTGCATATAAAACAACCATGAACAAGGGGGAGACTACTTTGTATGCGCAGATCGGCGGACACGAGGGACTGATTCGCTTGTTAACCCGTTTTTACGCAGATGTGCGTCAGCACGCCGTGATTGGCCCCATTTTCCAGGCTCGTATTCAGGATTGGCCTGACCATATTGAAAAGATAGCGGGGTTCTGGTCTGGTATGACTGGCGGTCCGTCCCTTTATGGTGGTGGACTGATGGCAAAGCATCTGCCCCTCGGATTGCAGACGGAACATTTTTCTCACTGGTTGACACTTTGGTCCTTCCATTGTGAGCAACATCTCGATACCCGCGATGCGACGCGACTCAAGGTCTTGGCCCGAGCAATGGGGACACGTATCGCGCAAAGTATGGGAGCATAACTAGTCATGGCCAGAACCTACGATCAAATCGACGCGCGGATGAAGACATGGATTGATCAACAAAAGATCTTTTTTGTGGCCTCCGCTCCCTTGTCTGGCGAGGGTATGGTCAATTGTTCCCCCAAGGGACTGGATACCTTCAGAGTGATTGATTCTCAGAAAGTTGCCTACCTTGATTATACAGGTAGCGGTGCGGAAACGCTGGCACACCTGAGGGAGAACGGGCGTATCGTGATCATGATGTGTGCCTTCGAGGGAAGGCCGCGCATCGTAAGGTTTCATGGGCATGGTCAGGCTCATGAAAGAGGAACCCAGTTTTTTGACCAACTCTCGGGTGCCTTTGAGCAACTTGATGGAGCCCGTTGCATCATCACCGTCGATCTGAATCGTATCTCTGATTCATGTGGATACACGGTGCCCCGATACACCTTTCAGGGGGATCGGCAGGACTTCCAGCATTGGATCGAACGCAAAGGACCGGATGGCGTGACTGGCTACCAGAAGAAAATGAATCGCACCAGTCTCGATGGATTGCCTGGCATGTGTTTCGGTGAATCCGGCGAAACCTGACTTGACAGGCTTGATGGTTTCAAAGATTGATAACATATGAAGAGCCCAGTATTGCAAGATTCCAAGGCATTTACCCTGATTGAGCTCCTGGTGGTCATCGCGATCATCGCGATTCTCGCTGGCATGCTGCTTCCAGCACTTGGAAAGGCCAAGCAGAAAGCCAACCAGATTTATTGCCTCAACAATGAAAAGCAAATGGGACTCGCCATTGCCATGTATTCTGGTGATCACGACGAACGCTTCCCTCTTGCCAAGAATTGGGGTAAATCCTGGGGGGAATCCTTTGTTCAAAAAGGTGCCACAAAATGGTTGCCCGAGCTTCTGGAACCTTACCTCGCGCACAATAATCTGGCGGAGTATGAGGACCATGAAGAGCATGATCCAAACCATCAACACGCCCATCCCGGAAAGGGAATCTGGGCTTGTCCGACAGGTATGAAAACGATTGATCCTGATGTGCCTCGACTGAAGGATTTCATGCTGGCCAACGACCATGTTACCTATGTGTGGAATCATATTTATCTAAAGAAGGACAACGCCTCCTATGAAACGGATCGTCCTGTCAGTGGGCGTCGTACCTCCGCTGTGGTCTCTCCGTCACGTGCCGTTCTCCTGTGGGAAATGCCCTACTGGAATCCTTTGATTTCCGCACATAAGGATGCTCTCAACCTTGTGTTTGCCGACACGCATGCTGAGTTGGAAAAGCGCAAGCTCGATGAGCATGACTGGTGGCGCTATCATAGCCGGCGTGGCTGGGATGACGCGGATCTGACCGGTAATACCGATCTTCAATAGGATTCTGTTACCCGTGAATCGCCCATGAAAGCCGCCTTCATTCAACAGCCCGGGCCTGCAACATCCATCACCTATGATGAGCTGCCTGACCCCACTCCTGGGCCTGGGCAAATCCTCCTCCAGGTGGAGGCCGTTTCAGTCAACCCCATCGACACTTATATCCGCTCGGGCAAAATCGCGATGGACCTTCCTTCGCCCTTCGTTGTGGGGTGTGATTTCGCAGGGAAAGTCATCGGACTTGGTGCTGGGGTTGCTGGATTCAACATGGGCGATCGTGTCTGGGGAAGTAACCAGGGACTTTTGGGTCGACAGGGGACCTTTGCCGAGCAGATGGTTGTGGATGCACCCTGGGTTTATCCCATCCCGGCATCCATAGGGTTCGAGGATGCTGCTGCGGTGGCATTGGTTGCCATCACCGCCCATCTTGGGCTTTTTGCAGAAGCCAAGCTTCAAGCGGGTCAAACCATTTTTGTGCGTGGGGGAACTGGAGGCGTGGGA
>JAAZXX010000165.1:2384-7510 GCA_014239995.1 Verrucomicrobiia bacterium | reverse complement strand
ATAGAGAGTATGGTTTGCAGAAACTTGAAAGCGGTCTGGATGTCGAGGCTTTTGTCAGGAATAACAGGATTGCTGAAATCGGACGCTTTGCGGTGCTTCCAGATTACCGTAGATACATCGTGGTGGTTGCTGCCCTCATGCGCGCAGCAAGTGAGGAAACCGTCACACGGGATTACTCACATTATGTCACGGATATATTTGAGGGGGAAAAACATAGCCCCTACGAGTTCCACACCCGCGTCATGGGGTTCAAACCCGTTGCGACACATGATGTCGGGGAGCTTAACTGCCCCAACCGACGTATCACGATGGTTCTGGATATCCGCGAGGCCTACAATCGAATCCGACAAAAACAAAAATGGATTTTTCGATTTTTGACCAAGGGATGGGATGCATCGCTGCACGCAAAATTGCTCCAGAATCCATAGAAACAGCAGAGCCTGGACTTGTATATGAAGTCCTTCTACTACCAGGGATGGAACAACTTGCTCATTCCGCAGGATTGGCATTCAAGTCCTGCAGGTAATCCAGCAAGCCAGCAAATTCCCGCATCGTGAAAGGTTCCAGCAAGCCCCCGGGCATGATGGAGCTTTCGAGTATGTTACGTTCATGGATATCAGACTTGAGAATCACATGTTCCTGGGAAAGAACATCTCTCAAACGGACGCTGTCCCCGGCTTCACTGACAACAAATCCTGTCAACTCCGTACCGTCGTGCAGGACGACAGCATGTGAGGCAAATCCTTGGGCTATGGTCTTGTTCGGCATCAGGATAGCTTCAGCCAGTTCGCCGCGACGATACGTACTGGCAATATTTCCCAGGTAAGGCCCCTTGGGGGCTTGATCTTGACTTACGGTATGACAGCTTGCACAGCCTGCACGAATGAATACGGCCTCTCCAAGAGCAACATCTCCCTGAAACGCATCCATGGAATCAAGCACAGCATTTGTTTCCATGGAACCAATCACCGGGCTCGAATCCTTTTCGCCTGTGGCAATTTTCAACCTTCGTGCAGCATTCTGTGCAGCCTTGGCGACATCCGCATCAAAATCCTTCAAAGCCGCACGGATACGTGTATCAAGATAGTGATTCCCCATCCTTGCGGCAGCCTTGATGAAAACAACACGCCTCCGGGCATCCAACCATGCCTCATCAATGAGACGATGCTCCGGTCTGATTGAGGAAAGTTCGGGTCCTTTCCGCGTTGCCAGCGTCAGTAGACCGACGTGAGCCCAGTAAGCCATGGGATCCCCTGCATGTTCCACACAGATGCGCTCCAGATGGGTGTGTCGGCCATCAAGACCGGGATATCCAAGAAAGGCACGTCGCGCCGCCTCTTTTTCCTTTCCGGTTCCAGTGCTTCCATCCAGATGTCCCATGGCCATCACCATGGCCGGAAGCGCCGCTTCCACCTGGCTTCTTGCAAGTCCAACAACCGCATGCGACGATACATGCGGTGGCATTGCAGGATCCATTGCTGCAGCGATCAATATGGGCACCGCCTTGATCGGCAGTTCCTGAAAAGAAGCCACTTGTGTGACAGCGGCGGGCACATGAGTGGAATCCTCCGTTGCGAGAGCGATGATCTTCTCCATGGCCTTCATGGAACGAATACGATTGCGATTCATTTCTCCAATAAGCCACGCCGCATCTTCGGCTGAGGCTTCGGCAAGACTCCCATGCAGCGTGGCCAGAATGCTTTCCGAGTATTTCCAGGTCTCCAGTTGATAATATGGCCCTCGGGTATCAGGCCGTGTTCCCCAGCTCTCCCCTTTCCATTCGCCCTCGCGGTGATACAGACGACACAGAACGCTTAGAAGGAATCTCTGCACCCCCACCCTGTCAGGATCGGCCAACCTTTCCGTCAGGGCCTTCACTACCTCAGGACGGTGCATCCTCATGAGTGCCATGGCGGCACCCGCCCGCTGAGCCTCGCTGCTGGCTTCCGTATCCAGCACTCTGAGGCAAGCTTGAAACCCCTCAAGCTGGGCCAATCCCCTGTAGGCAGTGTGTGCGATTACGGCGTCCTCATGCCCAAGACTCAGGGCCATTCCGTCGGCAACCCCCAGGTTACCCTGGCGGGTTGAGGCGATCAGCGCCTCCAAACGGGTCCGCGGATCCTGACTCCGAAGCCCACTCGTAAACAATTCTGGTGGGACAACTCCCACCTTTCCCCGGGTGAGGTGATCCAATCCCATGTCACCAAGAGCTCGGAACACAAAAGCCTGCAGTAAGGGAACCTCAAGCAAAGGTGTTACCATACGCATCACATCGGAACTTTGACTGCTGTCAACACCACGCTGGGTGATGGCATACAAGGCTGCCACGCGGGTCCGAAGTTCCTTTTCGGGATCCAATGCCAAGCTCACCAGAGCGCGCCGGGTAGCATCGGAGGGAGCACGTCGCAAGAGGGTGCGTTGCGCCTGCAGCACGCGCACATGACTTGGTGACTCCAAGGATTTTACGAGAATATCATCCTCAAGATGTTCGTAATCGGGAAGGGGCTCCGGGGTATAATCCCTTGGAGTCACCCTTACGATATATCCATGTGAAGGACCAGCCCAGTTGAAGGTTGCCGGACCTTTCCAGCTTGCCTGATAAACCCGACTCATGCCATCCACGTCCGCATCCGTTGGACGTGTAACCTTGATGAAAGGGATGGGTGGAGCGTTTTCAACAAAGGTAGCCCCCTGACGGACCACACTGTGTCGGAACGTGGCTCCTCTGCCCCAGTCACAGGTAAACGGAGCGTTTCTCCATGCTTCCGGAAAACCTGGTTCATGGATATAAACCGAACCACATCCCGATCCCCCACCATAATCTGCTAGAGGCTGGACATGCTCATTAGAAAAGTGCTTGTAAAGACTCGGATACCCGTGATCTTCCAGTCCAGAGAAGTGATGCAGTCGTACATCCCAACCACCTCCATCGTTGGTGTTATCACGTGCAAAAAGGTCCAATAACGGACTCATCGGGGTGCCTAGGATGTTGCGTGTACCTGTCGCAAACAACTCCAGGCCTGACCCATCGGGCCGAAACCGGATCACCCCTCCGCCTCGATGTTGAAGATGTCTGCCATCGCTTCCCACGGCATCCATGAATCCAAAGTCACCGCCTGCAACGTAAATCCATCCATCGATACCCAGTTCAAGTCCGTTGGTTGTGTGGTCCGGTGGACGTTGATCGAAATCAAAGGCAATGCCTGAAACGAGACGTTGGGAATCCTCGGCCACGCCATCCTGGTCGCGATCAAAGAATACGCTGATATGGGGGGGATGCAGCAGGTAAAGTCGGTCGTGATCCCAAACAAGTCCCCGGGGTGAATCTATCTCGCGAATGAACTGTTTTACCTCATCGGCTCGCCCATCGGCGTCAGTATCCCGCAGGCGCAGGACGCGACCACGTCGTGGGGACCGACCGAGAGAACCATTTCCATCACTGGAAACATAGAGATTGCCCTCCGGAGAGGCAGCCACATACACAGGGTAATTTGCCGTTTCGGCTGGTGCGAAAAGGGTCGCATCAAAATCCTCAGGTACCACAACATCGGCAAGAACACGCGATGCTTCTTCATCACTCAAATTAGAGATCCTTGGTTCCACGTTACCTCCCTTGGCAAAGGAATCCTCACTGATGATTGTTTTATCCTCGGAAGGCTTGAATGCGTTATTCCCCACAATGGGATCAAGTGACTTGATGCCATCGCCTAGTAAGGAAATTTCCCATAAACTGATCCAACCGCCACCTTGGGTGGAAAGACCATTTATCCTGAGATACTTCATTTCTGATGACTTGAATCTTGTCGTCGTGTCACCTTTCCGGGTATTGCCAGAGGCGTCGACAAGAAGATTCCAGGATTGGGCGTCCAGGGAACCTTCTAGAGTGTAACCATAGATGGTATGGGGGTTTTCCCACTTGATCTTCACCCCCCTGAGCACTTGAGGCTCTTGAAAGGCCAGTTGAAGCCATTGAGGTTGGCTGTTGTCGGAGGCACACCATCGCGTCTGCTCGGAGCCATCGATCGCCATCCAGGGCCATCTTTGATCCTGAGTCGTGCTGGCGCTCACCCTTACAGGAGTTCCAGGCTTGGCGGATGTCGACGATGCACTTATTTTCGCTACTGGTGCAGCGGTGGTATCCTTCATAAGGACCACCGTGTGTTTCCCCGTATAGGGTGTGAGGTATGCCTCATCCAACTTTCCGCAGGTCCATAGCAGTCCGCGGGTTACGAGATCAAGATAGCGTGAATCTGCAACCGTGACGTTGTTGTGCCCCAGACTGGTGCTGAAGCTACGGATCCCTTTTATTTTGTTGACCCAGGCAACGACGGCTTCAACGCTTTTCTGCTTCCCGTTCCTCTCCATGATCTGAACACCACTTGCAATAGGCTCCGCACCCATTATTTGGACATTGTTATAGAGCTCTTCCCTCTCGGTCGTCCAATCCTCCAGCGTCATTGAGATAGGATGATCCTTACTCTTGTAACGGATGTTAATGGGAAGCTGTGGACCATGCCCTGTTGATTGAAGTCCAAGGTGTTGAAACCAGGTGTCATCGCCTGTTCTGAAACTGTGCATGGCGCAATGGAGATGCACTGATGGAATCTCCGCGTGGGGATGCATTAGATTCGCAATCACTTTAGGATCAGTAACTTCAGCGGCACATTCATCGTGAATCACTACATCATAACCGTCTGCCCAATGAGGATCATGATAGATGGACAAAGTAGGGTGAGTTGTTTGATCTTCTGTCCACAACACGTCGACCCGAACATTG
Source organism: Verrucomicrobiia bacterium (assembly GCA_014239995.1). Taxonomy (GTDB): domain Bacteria; phylum Verrucomicrobiota; class Verrucomicrobiia; order Limisphaerales; family AAA164-E04; genus AAA164-E04. Next base: position 2,733 of record JAAZXX010000165.1, on the reverse strand, counting down.
GCGCGGGCCTGAATTCCTTTGGATAAAATGGCATGCTGCTTTGCATAATCGTGGCAACACCCACCGGCTACAAGCAAGGCCTTCAGGGACGCGGTGGATGCTTGTGGCAAACTTTCCGCTTGCAAGCTTGCACAAGTCAGAACGCCACTTAAAAAATTTATGACCCTGTTAAGGGATGATGATACCATGATCCCCATAGTATGGTGCAGGAGTCAATATAGGTTCAAGTCGCGAAACACTGATTCCCTTGCGCAGAAGAGAACCATCATACGACTACGTAGAACTCTCGATTGAATACGGTTCCTGGGAGTTAAGTAATTTGCGGAACTGACTGATGCAGTGCAGAAAA
>JAAZXX010000165.1:0-2374 GCA_014239995.1 Verrucomicrobiia bacterium | reverse complement strand
TGTTCTTGTGGTAATCAGAACGACTCGAAATCCACAGGTGTTTTAGTTTGCAGTTTAAATAAAAAATGGTACTTTGATCAGTTTTAATAATCCATGATCACGTAGTGGGTTTAACAAAGTCGAGACATGCTCCCAACGCATAGTACCGGACAGATGATGAACCAGTAACATGTCGAGAGAACCAACCATAAGCGGCAGCAAGCTTGAAACGCTCTTTCCGTTTCACCTCCAATTGGACGCGCAACTACAAGTCACAGGATACGGACTGTCCCTTTGCAAATTGTTTTCCACAATCAAAAAGGCATGTCCATTACCATCTGACGTTCAATTGAAGACGCTCGAGGGTCACGCAATCCGAACCCTCGAGGCAAAGCACCTTGAAACCTATTTTCAATTACATGGTCCGATTGAAAACCTGAGGTTAAGAGGAACGTTTCACCAACTGGACGACGGATCGTTCTTTCTGGCAGCATTACCATGGATCGAGAACTCCGAGCCTTGGAAAAAGGTATTCGGCCTGGAAGATGCATTTTCACCCCACAGTACTGAGCATCAAATTTTGGACCTTCATCGATCGTTGCTTTCATCACAGAAAGTGTCCGAGCAGCCACTGCTAGAGAAGGCGAACCCACCATTCTCAGAAAACGAGGAGACGCTTTCCATCACTCCGTCCCAGCTGTCAAAGATCACACTCCAGAAGCGTACGGAGGAACGTCTTCATTCTGCACGTCGCAGGGCTGAGGAATACAGTCGTGCGACCAATGAATATCTGGCCATTGTCAGCCACGAGATACGAACGCAGATGAACGGAATCATCGGGATGCTGCAATTTGTCATGGACACCCAGCTTGATGATCAACAGCGTAATTCCCTTTCGCTAATACGGGTCAGTTCCGAGTCATTGCTCAAGATTCTCAATGATGTACTGGACCTCTCCAAAATCCAATCCGCACGGTATCGTCTCGAGCAATTACCATTCAACTTGAGGGATTTGACTGACGAAGTTGTCGGCATCATGTCCATTCTGGCCTGCAAGAAAGGTTTAGGATTGGAGGTTATCATCGATCCTCAACTGCCAAACCAGTATCAAGGAGATGCGGCTCGGCTCAGGCAAATCCTGATAAATTTAATCAGTAATGCCATTAAATTTACAAGCATCGGTGACATCAGGGTATCCATCAACCGGTCCCAAGACAGTCATTTCCTTGAAAAGGGGATATGCTTCAAGGTCACGGATACCGGTAAGGGTATCCCCAATGAACAGATCGAAACAATTTTCAAGCCCTTTACACAAGTCAACCTTTCGGATAACCCGCCCAACTCGGGAACAGGCCTCGGGCTCTCTATCACGAAGCAATTGGTTGAATTAATGGGAGGCAACATATGCGTCAAATCCGAACTTGACCGTGGATCTGAGTTCCTGCTCAACATTCCCATCAAACCTGATCAACCCGATAACAGGGCAGGGTCATCCACTGAAAATTCCGGCTACAGTATCGTTTCAATCCTTAGTGACTTGGCGCGCGAATCGATGTGCAACCGCCTGCAGACAGTAGGGGTTCCCTGCAAAGCTTTTGAGCATGCGGGTGAGAGTCTTAAACATTTCAGGGAATCGATTGAATCTTCAAATCCTCCAAAGTATTTCGTCATCTGCGATGCCTCCTTCGGCAAGCTGACTCCAAGCGTGCTCGAAGGAATCATAGAGAAAGCAAGGCTGAACGATCCGTCCTTCCGCCTGATCGTCCTCGCCAATCCAACCTGTTCCAAACACGAGAGGTACTGGCAGGCGTTGACAGATTTGACACTTTACACTCCATTGACTTACAAGGCAAGTTCCAGCATAGATACCCAAGCCCCTGCCAGATCTCCCAGAAATGAACCCAAGGCAAGCATTTCCAACAGGCCTCCCCAAGATTCAAATCTCTTCCCCACCGGATTCAGGGTTTTGTTAGCTGAGGACCACCCTATCAACCAGGAACACCTGACACTGCTCCTCAATAAAATGGGAATCACTCCGGAGTTGGCTCATAATGGCCAGGAAGTCCTGACGAAATGCCAACAGTCCTCTTATGATGTCGTCTTGATGGACTGCCAGATGCCGATTCTTGACGGTTTCGAGACCACCCGGAAAATTCGTGCCATGCAAGCTGCTGAGGAGATCCAAAACAACCCTTACATCATCGCCATCACCGCCTTTGCCCTTCAGGGAGATCGAGAAAAATGCCTTCAGGCAGGAATGGATGATTATGTTACCAAACCCATCTACGAGGAAAAGCTCCGCAAGGCCCTCGAAACCGTCATACAACCAGGAAAGCCTCGTACGCGGGAATCCGTCGAACCTCCTTCTTAACAATATACCCTTCCGAGCGACCCC
>JAAZXX010000164.1 GCA_014239995.1 Verrucomicrobiia bacterium | reverse complement strand
GGCAAAAAATTAACATTGGGTTTTTATGGTAAAAGACATAGGAGTCCCGCAAAAAATGGCCAAGTTGTGAAACCTCAGGAGCCAACATCCTTAAGACATCCGATTAAGGTTTGAAAGTTATTGCAATGTGTTGTGCTAGTCATGCAATTAAATTTGATATAAAATATGCCAAACAACTTGTGTAGAGTCTTTTACAGATGTGAGGAATTTTTGGAGAATGGTGTCCGCTGCAGGGTTCAGTCTGCCGGTCCTGCCTAGAATTTTTCGAAACTGTTTTTTCCACCCTGCTCGATATAACGGTAATACCAGGGTTGATTGTGAGGCAGAGGGATGCCATCGCGGGTCCAGCCATCGGGACGCTTTTGCTTGGGAAGATGATCGCGGGTCTCGATGCGCCATTCATCCAGGACGGTACGGAGTTGATTGATTTCCGATTGCCATGTGTCGCTCTTGATCTGGTTGGTGAGTTCATCGGGGTCCGCTTGCATCACGAAGAATTCCTCGTAGGGTCGCTCGGGGTTGAAAAGGAATGCCTGAGCGGGCGTTAATTGGCCCTTTTCCCGCACTTCCAGCATGCCTTGCCAGGTGATGCTGTTGATCGAATCGACAGAGTTCCACAAGGGAGTGTCCCAGTAGTAATGCCGTATCAGCTTGAATCGTTTGCTCCTTACTGCGCGTGAAAAATGCTCGAAATCGTGCCAATTAGCTTCTGAAAAAATGAACGAGCGATGGGTGTCATCTGGATTCTCCAGAAGGTTTACGAAACTGTTTCCCTGCATCGAGGTCGCCTGGATGCCAGCACATTCCAGAAGTGTTGGCATCAGGTCGATCGAGCTCACCAGTGCCTCTGTCCGTTTTCCGGCTGGAATGGTTTTTGGCCAACGCATGATCAATGGTGTTTGAATACCGCTGTCGTAAAGCGTTGTCTTGGCGCGTGGGAACGGCATGCCATTATCGCTGAGGTACACAACGATTGTATTGTCCCAGGCACCTTGTGCTTCCAGTGCCCCGCGGATTTGACCGATATGTCGGTCGAAACGGGCGATTTCATCATAGTAGAGTGCCAATTCCTTTCGGATCTTCGGATGATCGGGAAGGTAGGAAGGCACCCTTACCTTATCCGGATCGTGGGGTGGTGTGCTTGCGCCCGCCTGGTATCCGCGATGTGGATCGATGGACGCAAACCAATAGAAGAATGGCTTGTCCTTGTCTCGATTTTCAATAACCTTCAGGCACTCCTGGGCCATGACCTCGGCCTGGCATTCCACGACCTTTTCCCAGTGCTTCTTTTCGGCTTTACCCAGGTGCCATTTTCCGACCGAGACACACGCATAGCCGGTGGGTTTCAGGTAGCTTGCCACGGACTGTTGATGCGCTGGCAGGGGCATGTGCAGGTCCTCGGCCTGTGTGTTGTGGGGATACCTGCCAGTCAGGATGCTGCATCGGCTTGGGCTGCAGCTTGAAATGCTCAGGAAGGCCTGGTCAAAGCACAATCCCTCGTTTGCCAGTCGATCCATGTTGGGTGTCCTGATGGTCGGATTTCCATAGGCCCCCAGGTCCCCCCTGCCATGATCGTCAGCGATGAAGATGAGAAAATTTGGGCGCTCTTCCTGATGGACAGTTGCTTTTCCGTCAATGGGCCCAGCCTCAACGGTTTTGTTCTGAAGGATCCATAGGATCACCATCAGCGTCATTATCAGCCTGGCCCGTTTCAACATTAAGGACATGCATGCCTTATAACACCTCAGGGAACATTGGCAAAGGATGGACGGCTGTAAGGTTTTCCCTACGCAAGGATGTATTCAGAGCGGAGCCGCGTTCTCTTACGAGACCTTGGATGGGATGCAGCTGGCCGTGACATACACGCCGATGAACAGCGTGAAGGCACCTATCGGCAGCAGGAAAATGCCAAAGCCCGGATCTCCCCCGTAGGTCACGGCACCGCCTAGAAAGAAGCCCCCCGGCATCATCAGGCTGGAAGCAATCAGGCAACTGGAGATGGTCTTCAGTTTCTTGAAGGTTCCTGGTGGGAGATGAGGGATGGTCACGGCGAAAGCCACGTGCACCAGGGAAAGGAGGGTGCCATGAGCATGCCCCAGGGTCCACATCAGTCTCCGCGTTGCATTGGGAACATCAAGGTAGGCTCCCACCTTGAACCCATGCAAGGTCTCCAGAATCACTCCTGCTGAGAGAAATACAAGCAGGCTCCACCAGCCCCACCTCAGATGTTTGCGTGTGTAGGACGTGGCCTCGCTGGGCGTCTCTCCCGGAGAGGATTTCGGTTCCTGTCTGTCCGGTTTCGCTTTCGGCTTCATGGGTTTGAATCTGAATTGGCCGCTGTATGCGGACGCAAACGATTCAAGTCATGCGCACAAGGGTCGAGGCCTCTGTTTAACGCTGGATGGAACCGTTTACAGGACGTGTCGTCCGGTCTTGTATCCACAGCACGTCCTTGTTATTCGGGGAAGGTACGTTCAGCGGGATAGTACCATTGCGTTCCAGCGTCGGAACGGTGCGTGGATCAATCCATTTCTTGATTTCAGCATGTCCATCGGCAAATGAAATACCCGCGGCCCCATTGTGGTAGCTGGCAGGGTAATCGATGATCCGTGTCTGGCTCAAGTCGGGATAACCGGGCATCATTGTCACCCAGAAACCGTCATTGATACTGTCCTCACGTTCATCGATGAAAATCCACGTGCCAGAGGCGCCTGGATCTACAAAGTCACTTGTTTTCAAATACATGCGCCACTCCTTGCCCCCAAACCACGTATGTTTTCCGTCGTGACCACCCACCCATGAACTCATGGACATGCTGCGTACCCGAGGCTTGACACCTTGCGTGGTCTTGACGGTGGATTTGTCCGACGGGCATTTGAAAATTTCCGAGGACCCCCCCACGTAAGGCCATAGCGGAGCCTGTTGAATCACCACAGTGGGATCCCAGTTCTTGGCAGCACCGGTGTAATCGATAATGCCCTTGCCGCCAAACATCCACCCGTAGTCATCCCCGTAGGCATGCGTGATCCAATCCTCGTTGTCATCTGCATAGAACATCCATGCAAGGAGCAACTGACGGTTGTTGTTCATGCACTTGATGCCGTTGGCCTTGGCTTTTGCCTTGCTCAGAGCTGGCAGGAGCATGCCCGCCAAAATGGCAATGATGGCGATCACTACCAGGAGTTCGATGAGAGTGAAGCCCAACTTGTGGTCAAGCTTGGAGCGACGACGGGTGACATTCATGGTTTGCATGGCAATGGACGTTAGTTTAAATGACGCTTCACTCTAGCGATGGAAAGGAATTATTCAAGCCATTTTGGGAAGGTAGGTTCGTAAAAGCCCTTGAGCAGTCGCACCTGGTATTTTGCGAAAGGAAGGCTGTATTTTTTTTCAGGCTGAAATCCATTGAACGGGGTGTCCTTTTGAAAAGCTGAGGCCCACGCATTCTTTGACTCAGGCATGGACAATTCAAGCTTCAGTGCATGCGGTGTCGTGTTAATCAGCAGCAGATGCGTCAAGCCATCGGAATCTTGATGCAGTGTCACGGAAATGCTGGATTCCTTTGTCGCACTGCGCCGCAATTCGTGGGGAAGTATGCGGCGGGAGGGGATCCACCACAGGCGCTCGGACTGGAGCAGGAAGGCGTGTTCTTGCAGGGAACCAAGCACATCCTTGAGGCCTTTCCAGAGATGTGGGTGCTTCAGCAAATCCCATACCCCTGCCTTCAAGGAATAGTAGAAAAGACCCTCGACGGGTTGTGCGAGGGCCATGTAGGTCATGCATTTTAGTTCCTCGGGAGAAGGCGCCCGGTAATATGTTTCGCCAGGGATGCGTTCCTTGAAATGTTGCCAGTCAAAGGCCTGTATGACCGCAAAGAGAGGTTTTCCCCTTGGTAGTGACTGACGCGCCCAACGGAGATGCTGGGCGAAGTGTGCCAGGGGCATCCATGGAATGGGATAAGTGTCCATCATCATGAAGTCGGGAATCGATCCGTAATCCATGGCGTTGGCTCCATGATACAGGACGATGCTGGTGGGGCTTCTTGCGTGGGAGGACTTCAGCAGGCGCTGGTCCATCATCACCTTCCAGGGAGGAATGCGTTGCATGTCAGGCTCGTCACTCAGGTACCAGCTCCACAGTGCGGGATGGGCGTCATGGGCCTTTATTTTATCCATCATTGCCTGTCCGTTGAATCCGCGGCCCGAGCTCGTTCCCGGGGAGGCCAGGACGCGCAATCTCAGGGACTGGGCTTTTTCCAGAAAGGTTGCGTTTGCAGGGCCGACAACGGTATTGAACCCGGCCTCCTTCACCACCTCCAGGTGCTCGGGTGTTTGAACGCCATAGATGCCGATTGGAAAAAAGGATCCAGGCTCTGCAAGGGAGGTTTTTATGTCCATCATGCACAAGGCGAAGGGGATCAGCCAAGTCAGGCCAGGTATATGAAAACGGCGGATATCAAGCATCACGGCTGTTACCCTGCGGGTCCTCTCCTTCACTGTCAAACATAGCCTTACAAGGGGAATCTTGGACAAGATGTCCATAGAGCTGGAAAATAGAAATTTTTGTCGTATCCTGTCGCCACATGGACTTCAAACCAGACCTTTGACTGATCTTGTTCTGATTTGAATCCCTTTGATTGTTCATGAGATATCTCTACGCTAGACTGATCTGCTCGCTGCTTACCACGATGGGTGTGCTCCAACTCGTGCCGCAGCCTTTGGCAGATGCCTTGGGAGTCGCTGAGGACTTCGGATTGATCGACCAACACGGACAGTTTCACCGCTTGTCTTACCATCGCGATGATCCCGAGACGCGGGCGATCGTGGTGTTTACTCACGGTATGGGATGTCCGTTGGTTCGCAAACGCTACGTGGATCTTCAGCACCTTGCGACTCGTTACGAGCCAAATGGAATCCGTTTCTGGATGCTTAACGCCAACGACCAGGATGATCGCGCAGATATTGAGGCCGAGGCCCTGGATTTTGGAGTCACACTTCCCATCCTGGATGATGTGACCCAGGAGGTTGCGCGATCCCTGGATGTTGACCGAACAGGTGAGGCCATCCTCATCGAAACTGCCAACTTGAACATCCTGTTTCGCGGTCCCATCGACGATCGCCTTGGCTACGAAAAGGAAAAATCCAAACCCACCCGCTCATACCTGCGTGATTCAATAGACAATTTTCTTGGTGGTAAACCCATCGAGACATCCAAGGTGGATGCTCCCGGATGCCTGATATCCTTTCCGTCCTGGGAGGCGCACCTTCGGCAACCAGTGGGCTATGCGGATGAGGTGGCACCGCTGATTCAAGAGAAATGTGTGATTTGCCATCGCGCGGGTGGGATTGCGCCATTTGCTTTTTCCAGTTACCGCAAAGCGCGCGGATGGGCAGACATGATGCGCGAGGTGCTTCTGACGCGGCGGATGCCTCCATGGCAGGCAGATCCACACCATGGTGATTTTGACAGGGATCTTTCATTGACTCCTGAGCAAAAACAGGTCCTGCTGCATTGGATCGAGCAGGGAGCGCCCCGAGGTGATGGGGGAGATCCTCTTGCATCCAGCCCACCTGAGGTGGATGCGTGGTCACAAGGCAAACCGCATCACATGATTGAATTGCCTGCTCAGGAAGTTCCTGCCCAAGGGCTTGTCGACTACCGTTACGTGCACCTGACCTCTCCTTTCGAGTCGGATACATGGATTGTCGGTGCGGACATTCAGCCCGGGGATCGCCAGGCATTGCATCATGTCATTGCCTTCGTCCTTTCACCGGATGGCTCGAGGGGGCGCGGAAGGAAATGGCTCACGGGCTATGCTCCCGGCGTCCGTGGCGGCATGTTTCCCGAAAACACCGGCATCCTATTGAGAAAAAAAGAACGTTTGCTCTTTGAAATGCACTACACTCCCTATGGTCGTGAGACCGTGGATCAAACACGCTTGGGGCTCTACACTGCGGATGAAAAGCCAGCACATACTTTTCAGACAGGTATATTCATCGATGAATCCATCAGGATTCCTGCGGGTGATCGTGCCTTCGAGCGGAGCCAGAGCCGCATGATTCGGCAGGACATGATTTTGTATTCCATGAATCCTCACATGCATCTGCGAGGAAAAGCCATGCGCTTTGAGCTTGAGACACCGGATGGGCAAAAGGAGATCCTTGTCTCGGTTCCTGATTATAATTTCAACTGGCAGCATACCTACTTCCTTTCCGAACCCCTTCGGATTCCCAAGGGCAGTCGACTGAGCCTTCATGCGACATGGGATAATTCCAGCCTCAACCCTTCCAACCCGGATTCCGAACGAGCGGTGGGTTGGGGGGAGCAGAGTTTCGATGAAATGTTCTTTGGAACCTACCAGTTTGTCAGGGACCGTGGGCAATCGCTGGTGGGAACATGGAACCCAGTTCCACGTTCCCAGGAATGAGGACGATCGATCATGAACACCAAACGATGCTTTGATCTGCTGCTGCTGTTGTTGAGCTTGCCTCTCTGGCTTCCCCTGCTGGGGATGGTGACCGTCCTGGTACGCTGGCGCCTGGGGTCCCCGGTTTTTTTCCGTCAACAGCGACCGGGACGGCATGGTAAGCCCTTCAAGCTCATTAAATTCAGGTCCATGAGAGATGTTTGTGATGCTGATGGGCGTTCCTTGCCGGATGCAGAGCGTTTGACGCCCTTTGGGAGCTGGTTGCGATCCACCTCCCTGGATGAATTTCCTGAACTCCTGAATATCCTCAGGGGCGAGATGAGTTTTGTGGGGCCGCGGCCCCTGCTCATGCAGTATCTTCCCCTCTACAATGAACACCAGGCGCGTCGCCATGCTACCCTGCCCGGCATCACCGGCTGGGCCCAAGTCCATGGTCGTAATGCCATCTCATGGGAAAAGAAATTTGACCTGGATGTGTGGTATGTCGAGCACCGGACCCTGTGGCTGGACATCAAGATCCTCTGTTTGACGCTCCAGACCGTGCTTCGCCGGGATGGTATTCAGGCGGCTGGTGAGGCGACCATGCCCTTCTTTGAGGGGTCAGGTTCCACCAAGGACTGATTTTGTCGCTTCCAGTTTCTCCACTTTGGTATATTTCAAGGGATGGAACACATACAGTGGCCCTGTTTAGATATCTCTCCCACCAAGGCTGTCAATCCAAGCAAAGAGCCTGATGCGCGTGCGCATCAGGCTCTTGAAAGACCGGGATAAGGAACGGATCAATCCTTGGGTTTGTGCTCCGTGTGGCAGGCCTTGCAGGAGGCTCCCAAGGCCTTGAATCCTGACAGGGTGGCTTTCAAATCTTTTTTCTCGATGCCAACAACGGCCGCGGCGCTGCCTTGACGCAGATCCTTGATGCAGGCATCCGCCCAGATCTGATCCGGACAGCGTCCGTCAGCCATCATGATGAAGCTGGATTCATTCAAAAGAGCGGCACTTAATGCCAGTTTCTCCCAGTCCTTGTCGGATTGGGGCTTGGAGTCGATCAACCCCTTTTTGAGGGCTGTCATGTGGGGCTGGACTGAGGCTGCCATGAGTTGCTCCGTGGGCAAGGGGCGGGTCTTGCCTTTCTTGACCTG
>JAAZXX010000163.1 GCA_014239995.1 Verrucomicrobiia bacterium | reverse complement strand
AAATAGTGATGATTTTTTTTTTTTTTTTTTGCCCGGTCAACAATCTTTTCGAGGCCACCATGTTTGTCAACTGGTCCACGGTGGGTGCTTACCTCGTAATGGGCTTAATGCCAAAATTCCGTTTCCTAGGTGCCTTTGCATCGCCCATTTTTTTCTTTCTGGGGATTTATGCCCTGATGCCCGGACTCGACCATCAGGATGCGGATGGCAGCCTGACCAAGAACTGGGCTATCAGCCTGCATGCGGTCCTGATCCTTATCTCCTATGGTGCCTTTGGCCTATGTGCCGTGGCGTCCTGCATGTTCCTGATCCAGGAACGCAATCTCAAGAAGCGGAATGTTTCCGCCGTCCTTTCCGTGCTGCCCCCCATCCAGCGTCTTGAATCCGTGGCGGGTAAACTGGTGATGATAGGCCTCGCCCTCCTGACCCTGGGACTTGCACTGGCACCATTGCTGATCAAGGGAAAGACCGGGTTTGTTTTTTATCAGGATGCAAAAATCCTGTGGTCCATGTTGGTCTGGGCGGCTTACGCTGGAATTGCATTGGCCAAATGGAGAAAGCGATTTGGCGGTAAACCCCTTGCCTGGTGCCTGATCGCGGGTTTTGTTTTTCTGATCCTCACCTTCGCAGGCACCAATCTCATGTCGGATCTGCATCAATGAGGGAAGACGCACCAAATGGGGGTAACACAGGGATGGACGCATCCCCAAAGGGAGCCATGCGCTAGTATGTCGATTGTCGTTGTTGGAATCAGTCATCATTCCTCCCCGGTATCCCTTCGTGAACACTTTGCCTTCACGGAGGACGAGCTTGATCGTGTCATGCGACAACTCACGGCATCGGGGCTTGTCCATGAATGTGTGTTGCTTTCAACCTGTAACCGTGTCGAAATTTACGCCGCGACACCCCAACCGCCTGCGGAGGCCCTGCGCGCACTGAAACAATTCCTCCTCGAGAACCGTGCCTACAAGGGAGAGATCCGGGATGAAATCTATGGTCATGCCAACCCTGCAAGCGTAGAGCACCTGTTCAGGGTTGCCAGTGGCCTGGATTCGCTTGTTCTTGGAGAAACCGAGATCCTCGGGCAATTGAAAAAGGCTTATCACCTGGCCAAGGAAATACGTTTGACTGGAGCCTGCCTGAACAAGGTTTTTCAGAAGGCATTCAACGTGGCCAAGCATATCCGCTCCAGCACGGGTATCCAGCGGGGAAGTACCTCAGTGGGATCGGTGGCGGTGGAGTTGGCGGATAAGATCTTCGATGGTCTTCGCGGGCGCCGCGTGATGGTCATTGGAGCAGGGGATACCAGTGAAAAGACCGCACGATCACTCCTCTCGCGTGGTGCCTCTGAATTGACCGTTACCAATCGTTCCCTCGCACGTGCCGAGGAACTGGCGCGCAAACTGGGTGGACGTGCCATTGGTTTTACAGACTGGGAAACCGAGTTTGAGCAGTTGGACATCGTCATCAGCTCTACTTCAGCAAGCAGCTACATCCTCGATCGTGCGCGGCTTGAACCTCTGGTACAACCTCGCGGTGCCCGCCCCCTTCTGCTGATCGATATTGCGGTCCCGCGTGACATAGATCCTGAAATCAATGACCTGGATAATGTCTACCTCTATAACATTGACCACCTACAATCGATTGCACAGGATTATCTCGATCGGCGTCAGAAAGAGATTGCCTATTGTGAGGCATTCATTCAATCCAAGGCCTCGGAAGTCTTGGAATCCCTGCATGCCGCAGGAACATTCTCGGGCGGGAAAACATTTTTCAGGACGGATGCGAGCGAAGTCTGAATCCTGCCGAAAGGAGGCTGCGAATCTCTCCGTGTGGGAAAAGATGGCTCGCGCAAGGAACCAGAACCATGGGATCAACATCCAATACAAGGGACACCCTGCATATTGTCACGCGAGGTAGTGCGCTGGCACTGGTGCAGGCACGTCATATCCAGGGAGAGTGTCAGCGTCTTTTTCCCGATTTGACTTTCGAACTCAAGGTGATGAAGACGACCGGTGACCACCTGCAGGCCGTAGGTGATGTCGATGCTTCCGCACCGATGTTGCCCAAGGGGCTTTTTACCAAGGAACTCGAAACCGCCCTGTTCAAAGGGGAAGGTGACATGGCGGTTCACAGCCTCAAGGATCTCCCCACGGACTTACCAGATGGCTTGAAGCTGGGAGCGGTTACCGAGCGGGAAGACGTGCGTGAGATCCTGGTTCTTAAGACCGCTCCAAGGCTCGATGCGCCCGGGCATCCCAGACAGTATCTCAGTGCGAAAGCCTGTCTTGCAACCAACAGCCCGCGCCGTCAGGTACAACTCAAGCGATGGAATCCCGACCTGAAGGTGGTTCCCATGCGGGGTAATGTGCCTACCCGACTGCGTAAATTGGCTGAGAGCCGCGAGATCGAGGCGATCGTCCTGGCCAGGGCTGGTTTGAACAGGCTGGGCTACCGGATGGATCCCAGCGGGAAACTTTCAGGTGAAGCCGTGCCATCTGGCCTGTATGGGGTTGTGATTGACGTGGAACACATGGTTCCCTGTGTGGGGCAGGGATGCCTTGGTATTGAAATCCGGGCTCAGGATGAGCGTATGCACACCATTGCAGGCGCTCTTTCACACCCGCCATCGAGCATCGCTGCGTCTGCAGAACGGGCCTTCCTGAAGCATATGGGTGGCGGTTGCCAAACTCCCTATGCCGCCCATGGCAGTCTGCAGGGTAGTATGCTGAAACTGGTCGGGCGTGCCTTTCATGGTGGCGTTTTTCACGATGCTGAGCTGCAGGGTAAGGCCACCCAGGCACTGTCCCTGGGGATGCAGCTCGCCGAGGCGCTCAAGCCCTGAACCCCTCTTATTCCTTTGACAGAAATCATGGCTGCAGGCATCACCACATTTTTCTGGATCGGGCTCGGAAGCGCCATTGGGGGGATGGGAAGGTATGGCCTCACGCTCTGGATCCAGCACCACCTTTCGCAGGAATTCCCCTGGGGAACCTGGACAGTGAATGTCGCAGGTTCCTTCCTGATTGGTTTCATTGCCGTGTTCTCCGGGCAGGAAGGGCACTGGATGCATTACCCGCATCTCCAGCGATTCTTAATCGTCGGATTGCTTGGTGGCTTCACGACGTTTTCCTCCTTCAGCCTTCAAACCCTGCAGCTGGTCCAGCAGGGCCAGCCTGGCCTTGCCCTGCTCAATGTGATGCTTTCCATCATGGCATGCCTGGCCTTTGTCTGGATGGGGACGGTCCTGGCAGAAAGGCTTGTGCTGCGCTGAACGGCGGGCTCCATGTAATCCCCTGCCGGCACCAGTTCTGCTTGATGTCCTGGATCATCACTCATTAGGATGCGCGGCATGCCAAATCGAAACCTCTTTATCGGGATTGACAGTGGAACCCAATCCACCAAGGCGCTGGTGGTCGATGGTCGTTCCGGAAAGGTCCTTGCGGAAGCCTCCCAGGCATACGGATTGATCGAGGGCTTGCCTGCTGGTGCCAAGGAGCAGCATCCCCATACATGGAGGGATGCTGCCGAGAAGTCCATCTGCCGGGCACTCAAGGCGGCCCATGCAAAGCGGGATGAGGTGCGTGCCATGGGTGTCAGCGGTCAACAGCATGGCTTCGTACCTCTGGATGTACGCGGCGAGGTGATTCGTCCCGCCAAATTGTGGTGTGACACGAGCACCTCAGCTGAGTGTGATGCGTTGACATCGGAATTGGGTGGTGTGCGTCGTGCCATTCAAAAGACAGGCAATGCCATTCTTCCAGGGTTCACCGCTTCCAAGATCCTCTGGCTCAAACGGCATGAACCCAAAAAATTCAAGCGCCTCAGGACGATACTCCTTCCTCATGACTACCTGAATCATTGGCTGACCGGGCGCAGTGTCATGGAATACGGAGATGCCAGCGGCACTGCTCTTCTGAACGTGCGCAAAAGAACCTGGTCGGAGGATGTGTGTGGAGCCATTGACGAGCGGCTGACCGGGATGTTGCCCGAGCTGATCCCAAGCGACCAGCCGGTTGGCAACCTGCAGTCATCCACCGCTGCCGCGCTGGGGCTGGGACAGGATGTGCTGGTGAGCGCCGGTGGTGGAGACAACATGATGGGTGCCATTGGGACGGGGAACACACGGAGTGGCATCGTGACCGCCAGTTTTGGAACCAGTGGCACCATTTACGCCTGTTCCAGTAAACCACTGGTCGATCCCAAGGGGGAGATCGCCGCTTTCTGCGATTCCACCAACAAGTGGCTCCCCCTTTTATGTACCATGAATGTGACGGTTGCCACGGAGCTGGTGAGGTCCGAACTGGGCTGGACGCATGCCCAGTATGCCAGGGCGGTTTCCAGAGTGCCGGCTGGGTCCCATGGCTTGCTGCTGCTGCCTTACCTGGAAGGGGAGCGGACGCCCAACCTGCCAGATGGAACAGGCGTGTGGATCGGTTATCGTTCTCAGACCTCCTCCAGTGGACATCGTGCGCGGGCGGCGATGGAGGGGGTTACCTTGGGCATGAATTACGGGTTGAACCGCCTGCGTCAGCTAGGATTGAGGCCGACCCAGATTCGTGCCACCGGTGGAGGAGCCAAGTCCAGGGTGTGGCGTCAGATCATGGCGGATGTCTTTGGTACGGAAGTTGTCACCCTGAAGGTGGCCGAGGGCGCGGCTTATGGCGCGGCGCTCCAGGCCATGTGGTGTTGGCGGCGTCAGCTGGGTGGGGACGATACCATCGAGGCCCTGACGGATCGTTTCGTGAAGGTCAATGCAAGGGAGACGACCAGGCCCAACGCAGATTCTGCTGAGGTCTACCAGGCCCTGCAGGGCCTGCAGGACCAGGCAGCAGGTGCCCTGTCCGGCGTCTTTCACCGCCATCGGTCCATGACGACGGATTGATTGGGAGAAGGCTTCTTGCTGCCAGCGCGCTCTTTTTGCGGAGGCGCTGTTATTCCGTCGCTTTTTTCTGGCGCTTGAGTTCCTTCTCAAGGAAGTGGGTGACATCCTCAAACTTTTCCCTGTTTGTGGGGTTGAGTGCGATCAGGGCCCGGTGGGCCTGGAGACTGGTTTCAGTCATGGCCTCCCTGCTGTTGTGGTCCAGTGCTTCACGGACAGTCTCATAAGCCTTTTGATCAAAATGCGCGTCCTTGCGTATGGTGAACAGGTCAAGGACCCCCAGGTTGTCCAGCAATCCGAGGACACGCTCGTTGGGATGGAGTAACTGGATGCTTCCCTTGGGATTTGCCTGCTCGACGAGTTCATAGGCCTGGTTGGCAAGGACTCCAAGGAAGGTGCTGTCCATGATGAGGCATTCCTCCAGTTCCAGTGTGAAATGAAAAATGTTTTTTGCACGCTGTTGCGTCATCAGTGCCTTGAAGGACACGCTCGCCTTCACGTTGGCACGTCCAATGATCTTGATGCATGCAAGGTCTCTTTCCAGAGCAACCAGAAGACGTGTTTTCGAGAGGTCCATGTAATTGAGTGACGGGTGGGCTATTTCCGTTTTTGCCCGGAAGAGGCTTGATGTGTGCCGATGATGGAAACCAGGCACTGCTGCAGGACTTGTCCTGCGGGCACCTGGCTTGATATCAATTTCAGGTTTGCGAGATAAAGTATTTCCATGGCGGCGATGAGTTCCTTCATGGCGTAGTTTGACGACTGCGGCATGGCTTTGAAAAGCACAAATGGGTTGATGCGAAGCGGGTTGAACTTGGGGTCGCTTGGAAGTTCTGCGGCAGGGACCTGTTCGAGTTGCTGCTTGAAACGATAAAGCTGCCGCTCAGGGCGCAGCCAGCCCTTACCCTTCATCGCCTTGACCATGATCATGGCACGGATCTTCGAAATTAGACCATACAGGAGTCCAATGGCATTGCGTTTCGGATTGAGTTTCATTTCCCAGAGCTCTTCGTCAAGACGGGCCATGGCCAGAGGCAGGTCGCGATTTCCAAGGGCATCTCCCAAGGCAAAGGCCTTGGCTTGTTTGTTGCGGGAGACTACCTGCTGGACATCTTTCTCCGTGGCTTGTGCCTTGTCCGAGCAATAAAGCAGAACTTTCTCAGACTCCTGTAGCAGTTGTCTTGGATGAGGCCCGACATTTTCAATGAGGCAAGCGATGGCCTCGGGCTCGATGGCAGCGGCGTTTTCTCGGAAATAAGCTGCGATGCGTCTTTCAGCCTCGGGTATCCAGTCGGATTTCGAGGCATCCCAACTACTCAGGAAGACCACTTCTCCCAGTTTTTGAAATTTTTTGTAGAAAGATTTTCTCTTGTCGACCTTTCCAGCCGAGATAATGAGACGCACCCTTGCTGAATCCACTTGCCCCAAGGTGTTGATTACTTCTGCAAGGCCCTCTACCACGTCGTTGACCAAGGAGGTGCGTTCTTCCCCCAGGAAGTTGCAGCCACGGAACCATATGCACTTGCCCGTTCCAAAGAGGGGCATGGTATCCAGTGCCTCCCGAAGACTGGAGATGGCCCGACATGCTTCCGATGCATTCCCAGAGCTGGCGTCAATGATTTCCTGTTCGTGTTCAGGCATGGCCTTGATCCACTCCCCGCAGATGCCTTTGGCCCTTTCCTTCACGTCATGATCCTCGTCACCAAAGACCAGGGTATGAGGACTGCTTGACTGGGATGTTGCGGGAGGCATCAGGTTTCCTCGGTGCCCTCACTGGATTTCTTGATATCATCCAGGATGTGACTCATGTCCTCCACTTGCTCGAAGAGTTCGGATGCGATGTAGATGGGCTTTTTCTGGGCGGTGGCAAGGGCGATGCAGTCGCTGGGGCGTGCATCGAGTTCCACCACTTTACGAGCAAGTTCGTTGCGCTGTTGAAGGATCATGCGCGCGTAGTAGGTGGTGCCCCTCAGCTCGGTGATGACAACACGGTCTACCTCGACGCCAAATCCCCTGAAAACCTGGATCATGAGGTCGTGGGTCAGGGGACGTTGTTTGGGCTTGTTCTGGATGAACATCTTGATCACCTCACCCATCGTTCGCTCGATCTGAATGACAAAGACCTTCTGCTTATTCCCGAGAAAGACGGCTTCCCCGTTGTTCACGGGGAGGATTCCCTTGATCTTCACCAGCACCACGTCCTTGCTCATACCATGACTCTATCGTTTTGTGCCAGAAATCACAAGTATCTGCTTTGATTTAGGTGTGTGTTGTCGTTGATACCCTTGTTTGGGCCCTCCGGGTGCTTTGGTTCAGCGGTCCTGATGCAACAGGGATGCATATAATCGCAAATGCAATGCATGATGGCAGATTCTGCCGTGAAAATTGCCTTGCCTCAGGTCAGGCTGAATACCCCTGGAAGTCCACGGCAGCAAGAACCAGATGAAAGACTTCGAAAAATACCCCGTTTTCGAGGTCTTTCAGGGGGCTTTTCTTCCGATTTGAACTCGTCGTTGCTTCTGGCATCTTCCTTGCTATACCCCCATTGTCAGTCCTCTGTTGGGGATTGGTTGAGTTGGTTACTCCTGTTGGTTGAGAGCCGGTGTAAGGACCCCTCCAAGTCCTGTGCCGGCTCTCTTTTTTTGCCGTTCCATTTTTAGGTTTACGATGGCTTCCAACCATACCAACATACCAAC
>JAAZXX010000162.1 GCA_014239995.1 Verrucomicrobiia bacterium | reverse complement strand
GGAATTCCTGGCACTTTTCGCCCTGCCAAAGGACACCCGTACTTTTTAAGTGCCATCAGCCTTATCTTGAAATACCACCCATCTTGCATCTTTGTGATGACAGGTGATTTTTCCTCGCATTACGCAGGGGAAATCCAAAAGCAGGCAAAAGAAATGCGTGTGTGGAACAAATGCCGATTTCTTGGCAACGTCACCGAAATGAAGTTTTTTTATGCAGCGTGTGACATCGTTTGCGTTCCGTCCGTCTCGGAATCATTTGGGCGAACGGTAATCGAGGCTTTCGCGTGTAACCGGGCTGTTGTTGCCACTGCTGTCGGCGGCATGAAGAACCTTATCAAACATAAAAAAAACGGTTTACAGGTGACTTACGGGGATTCCGCCCAACTGTCAGAATCCTTAATTTTCTTGTTAAACCACCCCAATTACGCAGCAAAATTATCCATGAATGCACAACAGGAAGCAAAGGAGAAATACTCCGAAGAGACACATTCACAAAGGATCCTGCCGCTTGTGCAAGAAGCCCTGAAACACCATGCTTGAATACCAACAACAAAAACTTTCAACCATGACCAAACTAAAATGTCCAGAATGTTTAGGATCATTGAGCGTTGAACAGGAAGAGGTGCACTGCCTTGACTGCGGACATCCCTTTCGGGTCAACAAAGGTATCATAGACCTGAGGCACAACCAGTCGGCATACTACTGTGAATTCCCTCAAAAGGATATTGCCCGTTTTTAGGAAGACACCCAATCTGACATGGACGGCACGCTTCGTGATTACCTTCGCAATCAAAAGGCGCCGGCCAAGCTTGGTGAATATATCATGGGATCCGGCCGTGCAGGGTGGAAATACCTGCTTCCCATATCCAACACCTCTACAGTCCTGGATCTTGGTTGTGGTTGGGGCACCCTTGCCTATGGCCTGGCTCACGGGGCCAAGGAAGTCGTCGCCATGGATAGCACTATGGAGCGCATGCAACTTTTATGGACACGTGCTCAAAAAGATAACATTCACAACCTAAGCACTGTTTGCGCAGGTGACGGTAAACACCTTCCTTTTGAGAAGAACACCTTTGACATCATTATTCTGAATGGTGTTTTAGAATGGGTACCATCCGGTATGAACGGACACCCTGGTGACTTACAACTTGGTTTCTTAAAGGAAGTTCGAAGAGTACTTAGCCCACAAGGATGCCTTTTTCTGGGCATCGAAAACCGCCATGCCTGGAAGACGTGGTTCCGGAACCCCGATGGTCATACAAATCTTCGATATGTGCCTTGGTTGCCCAGATGGGCAGCAAGCGCTTACTCGCGAATGATGGGCAAAGGGCCTTATCGCAATTGGCTCTACAGCCGATCACAGTATGTTCAATTACTCAAAAGAGCAGGATTCCATTCGACTGAATTCCACGTACCCCTCCCAGGTTATCATCATCCAATATGGATGGTACCACTTGATCAACCCGATCAGATCAGCTCAAGGATTCAAAGAAAGGTCCAAACGTTCTCTCAGCAAGTGAAGCAGAAACTCAAGGGACGGTTGTCAGCTTTATTTCCGGATGCTTTCAACATTGTAGCCCACGTGGAGCAGACACAGCCTACGTATGTTGATCAGCTTTTTGAACATCTTCAAAGTAACATGAAGGGAGCCCTGGGTCATTGTAAACCCAAGAAGGCCCAATACAGAATCAATGCTGAGATGGGCATGGTGACTGTCATGCCCAACCAGCAAAACAAAGAAGGCCGGTTGATCATCAAACTGCCCTTGCATCAACAGGCAGCAGATGGATTGCACCATGAATGTAAGTTCATTCAATCCCCCCCCACCCCATGTGCGTCTTTGATCCCATCGATGCTTGCAAAAGGAAACTTTAAAGGCCAGGAGTATGTTGCCTTTTCGTATATTCCGGGGGTCAGCGGTGATCACTTTATCGGTTCCGAAAAGCAGGAACGATTACCCCTCAAGCACGCCGTGGAGTTCCTGTCTCAATTACATGCGATCAGCAAGCCATCCGCAAAAGGAAATCATCTTTTGCCATCACTCACCCAACGGGTCGTAAGGCTCGCCGCAAGCACAACTCAACGCGCAGCTGTTGACAATGCCGGTGCTGCATGTCGAGATCACGCAAGCTCTCTTGAAGCCACCAGTTGGTGCTTTGGTCACGGTGACTTTAAACTCGCCAACCTTATATTTGACAAGGAATCACATCGTTTGAACGGGGCAATCGACTGGGGATGCTGGACAGCAAGTGAATTACCTGGCTATGAACTCGCTTTCCTCTTGACGGATTTAAAATGGCGTCAAGGCTGTCCACTTCCCCAGGTGTTTTCGGGTTGGAAAAGTAAACTACCAAAAGAATCCTGGGCCCTGAGGGCCATTGAGGATCATGCACACCATACAGGCGACGAAATGAAAGATGGCAAGCCGTCATGGCCTGGCAATGGTTGAAACGCCTGGCACCATTGGCAGACGGAGTCGAGAGCAAACGGTTTGACTACGCTTATCTGGAAAACATGTTCACTATCTACCATGACTGAGACTTTTGCATATCATGATGCATGCAAACTAAACTGAAGAGGTCAAAGCGCCGAAAAACCCACATAAACAACACCTTGAAAAGCCTTGGATCGATGCAAACGATTTAAAACTTCAAGAACTACTTTTTTTTCATCACAGACCAAGGCATGCTGACATCCGCCTCCTCTCGAGGTAAAAGAACCCGGGGAAGTGCTACAGCGTGCTGACTGAACGGGTCTTGGACATTACTCTTTGAGGTAGCCAAGCATTCCCAAAAGGTCTGCCAATTCCTGAGCACTTCTCCCAGCAAGCAACCCCTCTGGCATTGCAGAGAGCGTGGATGATTGCCGATCAATCATGGTCGTTTTTTGCACCCGATACGGCCGCCCGGTGATGTCGACAAGCTGGATCTCATTTTCGTCTTCTTCCTGAATGATTCCACTTAGAAACACTCCTGATTCCAGTTCAATGGAAACTACCTGATAGCGTGCATCCACTGCGAGGGAAGGCATACGTATGTGTTCCAAAACCTGCTGAAGGGAATATTTCTCACGAATGTTCGTCAGATCCGGACCTAGATAACCTCCCTCATCGTGCATGCGGTGACAGGTGGCGCATTGGAGTGTTGGATCCTCGTGGAAAAGGCGTTTTCCACGGCTGATGTCTGGTTTGCAAGCCTTGATGGATATGATATCCAACGATGCATCTGCAGTATTTCCCTCCTCGAAAAAGCGCCTCAACACGTCTCTCTTGAGGGAATCAACTGTTTCTTCATAGAAGGCTTCAACGGCATCATGCCATGACTCATCAAGCCAATCATGGCTTAGAGCATGAGCCAATCCCATGACACCCGGCAGGCTGGAACCAACGCTGGCAATTGCCCGGACCATGGACTCCTGGCTACGATCATCCCCGTGGGTATCCAAATCCCTGATTGCAGACAAGATCGATGAGGTCAGGTTTACGGACTCCGAATCTTGCGGTGACATTGAACGAATCCAATTAAAAATGCGATCGACTCCCTCGCTGTCAACGAGTGAGGCCCCTAGAAGAGGCATGTGGCCAGATCCGGATTTGATCATGCGATAATAAAGAACCGACCTGAAGGGATCCCCTGGCGCCACCACCATGGCTGCAGGCAACCCAAAATCTCCACGTAAGGGCTCTTCGCCAATAAGAGAAGCTTGCGAACTAGGTTTATCAAAATAAAGCTGTGCATCCACCATGCCACCCGCATTTTGACGATGGCAATGTGCACAGTTGGCATGCAGGTAGGAGCGAGCCATGTATTCCACCTCGCTCATCGTGTCGGACACCTTCGGTGAACCGCGTCGTTTTTTTTCAATCAGGCCCAAGGCGCTCAAGTTATCCCATGACTCTGATATTCTGCCGCGTTGATGAGGGCTACCTGCCAACTGTCTCTCGTTCCAGCCAAGTGCGTAACCGCTCCACGCGTTGTGACAGCGCAGGCAGTTAACACGGGGTGCATAGGCCCACTGCTTCGGACCACCTATGGCAGCTGTGGCTTTGATCGAAGAATCTTCATGGAGGGCATGCACGACCTCTCCTTGTTCTCCCACCAATCGCGCATCTGTCCCTGATGCATTCCAGGCATATGTGTAGGCATTCCACGCCTCACCATTGTAGTGAAGCAACTGGGTTTCTATGGGTATTTGACCAGGAGTTGCTCCTTCATCCTGAGACCACGACAGCGTTTTGACCAGAACAGCATCCTTGGGAAAGATGGAAAGCAGACCTTTGGGCTGGACTTGCTGCATACCCCGCAAGGCAAGCCAACGCTGGGCTGATGTCCCGTTTTCCCAAGGCTGCATCTCGACCGTATATGGGTAGACGCCAAGCGCTGGTTGGTGACTTGCAGGATCCTTGAAAACCCCAGTTTCACTCAATTGCAGGGGAAAATCATGGCTGATTTCGGTTTCCAGCCCCCGGGCCAAGTGGAACAATCCTCCTGCATAATCAACCACCCACAACGAACCCGATGGATCCTCCCCAAAACATACGACCTGGAAGGGAGCATCCACCAATTCTTCATTCCAGGTCACCTGATCTCCTTCCGTTCTTAGGCCCCATATCTTCCCTGTTTCCCAATCGCCGTATACGTAAGCGCCACGCAGTTCAGGGATGCCATTACCGCGGTAAACCAGGCCCCCAGTAATGGAGGCCGCCTCGGAGTGTGGATGATCCACAATAGGAGCCAGGATTGGCCCTGGCCCCTTGGGTAGATCTGCCTGTATAAGCTCGTTTCCTTCCATGATCGACCAGCCATAATTCCCACCTTTGACAACACGGAATATCAACTCCCATAGTTCCCAGCCCACATCACCGACCCAGAGCGCCCCGCTGGCGGCATCAAATGACATCTTGAAGGGATTCCGAAACCCAAAAGCCCATACCTCCGGTCGAGCTTCCGGTAGATGCACAAATGGATTATCCTTTGGAATGGCGTAGGCACGCCCCGGATCCGCTCGATCCACATCTATCCGGAGGATGGATGCGGATAGATCAGAAATATCCTGACCGGTCTTTAATTTATCAGGTGGATAGGGACCGCTGGAGTCCCCGGTAGAAATATAGAGGTAACCATCCGGACCAAAACGGAGGCATCCACCGTTGTGCCCCCCACCCTGCCAGGTAATGAGAACCTCTTCGGAATCAGTCATGACCGTGGGAGGACTCGTGGTGGAAACCTTGAATCTTGAAACGCGCGTTGCTGCCGCCCCCCCGCCCCGAAGGACATAACAGAGGAATACTTGCCTGTTCACGTCAAATTGTGGATGAAATGCTAACCCATAGGCATCCGACATACGGCGGTGCAGTGACTTGAGATCCATCACCAAATGTTTTTCGGGCATGGATGCCTGTGCAGAAAAAGCATAAATGCCCCCCCTCAGCTCCATCATCCACATCCAATCCGAAACGGGCATGGAAACCAGCTCGATAGGGTTTTGAAAGGTCAATTCAGGAAGAACGCGCTCAAGTCGATATGCCGAGGGTACTCCCGGCTGTCCCTGAACCTTGGAAGTCGTCCATGGCTGGCGCGTGTTCCTCTTGGTCTGGGCCTCTGAAGTCAGGCAAAAAAGGCAGCAAAGACCCAGCATGAACAGAACCAAACGGGACAACCCGATGCACCTGGATGAAAATATCACGCCAAGGTTTAGCATGGCGAGAGTCTACACAAGGAATCGTTTTTGGCAATGCGATTGAAGGCCGAGCATTGAAAAAAACCATCTGATGCCCCTCTTGAAAGCAGGCTTATTCCGAACCGGGAAGTTCACGATGATCCAGGTGTATCAAGCCACGCTCCAAGGGCATCTTTACTGGAACAGTTTTTCAGGGACACACGTCGCGCTCTGAACACGCCTTATTCCCGTTATGAACGAGAAGACATTTCAGGAATCCAGTCATCGATGGATGTTCCCAGGATCAAGTCCCCCATAGAGACTGTCTTTGCTTCTGGTTTCCAGTCGAGGCATTGAAAACAATAATGTGTATACCAAAAGGGATTTCTTGAGGCTTCAATGGGATTATGTTCCAATCCACTCACACTAAAGTCATGCGTCTTCTGGATAGATACCTCACAAGAGAATTGATGATACCGCTGATCTACTGCATCGCAGGATTTCTGATTTTCTGGATTGCATTTGACTGGTTGGGGAGCGCTGAGGATTTTCAGGATGCCCATATGAAGTTCGGCGCAATTCTTAAATATTACTGGATCAAGATACCCGAGTTTTTAACCGTCATTCTCCCCATCACACTCCTGCTTGCCCTGCTCTACACCCTGACCCACCTTGCCCGCAACAACGAGTTAATCGCGATGCGAGCGGCGGGAGTCAGTTGGTGGAGGCTTTGCATGCCTTTTTTTTGCATTGGCATTGTGATGAGCCTTGGCCTTTTTCTGATCAATGAAAAATGGGGTGCCGAAAGTGCCAATGCCTCAACATTGATGATGGAAAAATATCGGAAAGGATCCCAGGGATCATCGGAGCATGAATGGCATCAACAGGTTTTTTTCCACAACCATCGCGATCAACGAAAATGGTTCGTCAATCGCTACAATGCGGAAACAGCGGTTATGATGAATCCATTTGTGGTGGATGCGGGCTCAAGCAAAAAAGGCTACCGCATCGAGGCTGAATCGGCCCGCTGGACCAATTCAGTTTGGACATTTTACGGAGCCAAGGAGATGTTTATTGAACCCAGTGGCACAGTTGAGGGTGTAATAAGCCATTCCCATGATATTCTGGAAAAACCCTCTTTCAGCGAAACCCCAGCACAATTCCGCAGCGAACTGAAGATCGCCAACATGAGCAGTGTTCGCATGGCTAAACAGGCTCAACTCTCACTGACAGAGATACACAACTACTATCAGCTGCACCCGGAAGTCCCATCTGCAATGCGTCCCAAACTTGCCACACAATACCATGGGAGGATTGCCTGGCCTTGGACGTGTCTCGTGGTGGTGCTGATAGCCATTCCATTTGGTGCTCCTTCAGGCCGTCGAAACGTCTTTGCAGGCATCGCAATGAGTATTTTCTTCTGTTTTGGCTATTTCATTCTCATGCGTCTTGCACTCGCTCTTGGAACCCGAGGCTCCCTAAGTCCTTGGCTGGCGGCCTGGTTTCCAAATTTGGTTTTTGGAGGAACTTCCCTCTGGTTCATACGCAGAATTCGTTGATTACGGTATCTCCATGAAAGAAACGCCATTCCGCAGCGAACCCCCAGTAGAAGCCTTCCGTAGGATGCTGGCATCTGGTCGATCCTTTACTGCACTGGCACCCATGCAGGCCATTTCTTCACTGGAGTTCTGGAGAGTCATGCATACTTTCGGAGGACCAGATGTCTATTTTACCGAGTATTTCCGGGTCCACTCCACATCAAGGCTCAACCCATTCATCCTCCGATCCATTGATGAGAACAGAACTGGACGCCCAGTCATTGCCCAGATGATTGGCAATGACATCCCATCCCTGATCCGCACCGCCAAGGAACTTGAGAAGCATGCCATCGCGGGCATAGACCTCAATCTTGGTTGCCCCGCACCCATCGTCTACAAAAAATGTGCAGGGGGTGGATTGTTGCGCGATCCTGAAAGAGTAAAAA
>JAAZXX010000161.1 GCA_014239995.1 Verrucomicrobiia bacterium | reverse complement strand
CCAGCCCATGCATCCAGCCGCGTGGATGCTGCCAGGATCCAACGGGGAGGAGGTGACGGTCCCAGGCATCCGGCATTTCAAGGTTGGTGGCGTCATCCCAGTCCTCCCCCCCCTTTCCTCCAGGATGATGGGATACCTTGCCCACCGACACGGTCGTGTACCCGTGCTGACGAAACCAGGCAGGCATTGTAGGTGACTGGGATCCTGGTTCGGCACGCTCCCTTGACGCACGTTCAAACAATGCATGGTTCCCCGCTCCACCATAACGTCCTGTCAGGAGCGCGTAACGGGATGCCCCGCAAGTTGGGGCCTGCACATAATGGCGACGAAAGATCCTACCCCTGGAAGCCAAGCGGTCCATGTTCGGGGAATGCACATAGGATACACCAAAACAATTCAGCTCAGGACGCAGATCATCCACACAAATCAAAAGCACATTGGGCCTGGGTGCCGCGTGGACTGAACATGCCATGACGCTAGCGGCGATGAAGACAGCAAGAAGTATTTTCATGGTTCGATCGATTCAGATGTTTCCATAAATCACAGGGAATTTGAAGGCGTAAACATTCGGAATAATAAAATACCACCCCTGCAACTCTGACCGTCACACTGAATGCAGACTTTACCCCTGTCCCTTTAAGCCCTAAGAAGTAACTGTTTTTCAGCTGGAAAGCAGTTACTTCTGTGAACGGACCACATCAACGACTCGACCAAATCCTTGTGAACCGCGGTTTCTTTGAAAGCCGCGAGCGTGCGAAGCGTGCCATCATGGCCGGAATGGTGATGATCAAGGGACAGACGGCGGACAAACCAGGCCACTCATTGCCATGTGATATATCCATCTGCCTGAAGGAGAAAGAACGTTTTGTCTCCAGGGGCGGACTGAAGCTGGATCATGCACTCATGCATTTCGAACTGACGGTGGAACAATGTCATGCGGCGGACCTTGGGGCCTCGACCGGGGGATTCACCGATTGCCTCCTCCAACACGGTGCCGCGAAAGTCTACGCGATCGACGTCGGACAAGGGCAGCTTGCATGGAAATTGAGAAAGGATCCTCGTGTGGTGGTCATGGAAAAAGTGAATGCCCGGCACCTGAAGAAGGTGCAGCTTGAGACTGTTATAAACCTTGTTGTCATCGATTGCTCATTCATATCCCTTCGACATATCCTTCCCACGGCAGTTGCATTGCTGGAGGGGGGTGGTAATATTGTCGCCTTGGTCAAGCCACAGTTTGAGGCTGGCAAGAAGGAGGCAGACAAGGGGCGTGGAGTCATCACCGATCCGAAGGTACATGCATCTGTCATCGATGGTCTCCAGCAATTCGCCACGGACCAACTGCCAATTGAATGGCATGGTTTGGTTGAATCCCCGGTACTGGGGCCGGCTGGAAACAAGGAATTTTTAATTTGGCTTGAAAAACAGTGATTTCACAATAGAGCGCGTGGGGCTTCTCGCAAATCCCGTCAAACCCTCCTGGAGGCAAACGGTGGAAAAGGCGCGTGCATGCGTCGAATCATCAGGAAGAACCGTGGTTCACCTCCCCCAGGCAACCACGGCGCTCTCCTTCCAGAAGGAGAGCGGAGCCATCATACGTGAGACCGCCGATCAATCAGATATCCTCATTGTATTTGGCGGCGATGGCACCATGCTGCATGTTGCACGATCCCTGCACGGGCTTCCAACGCCGTTGCTTGGGATCAACACGGGTGGTCTCGGCTTTCTGACCGCTGCACCGGTGGAGGCGCTTGAAAAAACCCTTGAAAGGGTTTGGCAGGGTGAACTCATACGGGACACACGTCCCATCATGCAGGCATGTGTCTATCAGGACGCCTCACCCGGTCCAGACATCCCGGCAGTCAACGACGTGGTCATCAGTCGTGGCATGGCATCACGGATGATCGAGCTGGAGGTCATAGTGGATGGGGAACTCCTCACCCGTTATCGATGCGATGGATTCATTATCAGCACCCCTACAGGATCCACCGCTTATTCGCTTTCCGCCGGAGGTGCCATCGTCTCACCGAACGCCAAGGTGTTCACCCTGACTCCCATCTGCCCGCATACCCTTTCGAACCGATCCGTCATCGTGGACATGCAATCGGTGATTGAGGTCCGGATCCTGAGTCAAAACCTGGAAACAGTGCTGACTGCAGACGGACAGGAGCAGGTAACGCTGAATCCCGACGACCGCATTCGGGTCTGTTCCATTCCTGACCGCGTTCACCTTCTCAACCTACCTGAAAACCCCTTTTTCAACATCCTGCGTCAGAAAATGCTATGGAGTGGTTCTCACGTGGTGCGTCGTCCAGAAGACTCCTCTTGACTGGCGCATAGGCATGTCACCCCGAATGTCCAGCAGACCACAACCGCTCAGTGGGCTACCCCTCTCCCCTTAAATTCACCGTGGGGTATCACGTGGTTTCATGTTCCCTCCCTCATTGGCATACAAATGACCAGATTTGCTTTCTTACTTGCTTTTGAGAGTGCACAAAAAGCATGCCCGCCAGAATACCGACGAGCACCAGAAGTTCCATCAGGGTAAAACCAGCCCAATGACTGGATGAACGGTTTGACTTTTTCAGGGCTTTCATGTTCGCCATGTGGTTTGTAGCTTCAGGATTTCGAAAGAGGGACGATTGACAGGCATGCTTTGGCTACTCGTGAACACCAGCACTTGACGGTTCCAATCATAAAAAATGTTGACCACTGAACATCAAGATCTTAAAAGGGAGGTGTAACCCCAAAGACAGCTCGACAGGTAATTGTGTATCCATACCTCCTTCAGGGATTACTTTTTATCATGAAAAAGTTAAACTTCTACGTAGGCCTTTGGAGCATTCTTTTCACATGCTCCTTGGTATCCATCCAAGCTGGAAGCATCTCAGGTACGGTTGATTATCAAGATTCCGAGACAGGCAACATCACCCTTGTCGCCACCAGCTCACTGGACGGAAACAAAGCACTTCAACTCGACGGGGACGGGGATTACGTGGTTGTGGAATCTGTGCAGGACCTCTCCGGCTCCGAAATAACGATTCAATACTGGTTCCGTGGCAGCTCCATCCAGTCCGCCGTGCGTCAGCAAGGCGGGGGATGGATCGTGGCGGGTTGGAACAACTCCCACATCATCTCAAATGATGGTGGTGTCAACGGAATTGAAGCAGGTCCACTGGCCACGGATGGGAACTGGCATCACCTGGTATTGAGCTGGAAACAGGGAGCGCCCGGAGGTTTTGCAAGCTACCTGGACGGCAGACTTGTGGAGAGCCGCGACGCAGCCGATGACCCCATCCCTTCGCACAACTCACCGCTTTATTTTGGGGCTTTTCAGGGTCAATTTGAATTTGCAAATGGTGAGCTGGATGAAATCGCCATCTGGCAAAAAGCATTGACTGCCGAGGAAGTGGCAGCCACCTGGTACAAAAAGCTTAACGGTGATGAAGAGGGGCTGGTAGGTTATTGGGACTTCGATGATGAAACGGCAGACGATCGGTCCCCCAATGAGCATCACGGGCAAATCATGGGGGATGCGTGGACCGTTGACGCTGAAATCCCTGGACTTGGAGCCTTTTATACCACTGAGATAACAGCGCCTGGGGCGTATCGTTTCGATAACGTGCCCGATGGGAGTGGTTATCAGTTGTTCGCCTTTCTTGACGTCAACGAGGATGGGGTTGCTGGAGAACTTGAGCCACAGGGAAGATACTCCGGAAATCCCTTCGATGTTGCAGGCGACTTGAGCCATGCCGATATACTCTTGCTTGAGCGACCTGAGGTCAACACCCAGCCCATGGGCACGCGGGTGGGCGCAGGTGAGAACGTTGAACTCTCCATCACCGCATCTGGGTCCAGTCCGCTTACCTTTCAATGGTCACGTAACGGCAATCACCTAAGCGATGGCGGAAATATCTCGGGAGCCAACTCGCCTACATTACTGCTCAAGAACACCCAGGGGGCAGATTCCGGGGCCTACAAGTGCATCGTTGACAACGCAGCAGGAGAAGCCATCAGCAAAACGGTGATCCTTCAAGTCGTTGAAGGGGGTGTCAGTATATCCGGGACAATCGACTATGAAGGTGTGCAGGAAGGTCCCGTTATCATCAAGGCAGCCCAGATCCAGGCAGGTAATCGAGTGTTGTCGCTGGACGGTGATGGAGATTACGCCATTACTCCGCTGACCAATCTATCGGGCGATGAGCTGACGATCCAGTATTGGTTCAAGGGAAAGGACATCCAGTCAGCCGTCCGCCAGCAATCCGCGGGATACATTGTTGCTGGATGGTATGGTTCACATATTCTTTCGTTTGATGGAGGCACCGCGGGCCCTGACGCAGGCAGCGCTGCGACCGATGGAAATTGGCACCAACTGACGATGAGCTGGAAGCGCGCTACTTCGGGTGGATTCGCCACATACCTTGACGGGGCACTCATTGAACGTCGCGACAGCGCTGATGTTGAGGTGCCTGATATCAATGCTCAAGTCTACTTCGGAGCTTTCAACGGGGTCGGGGAATTTGCAAATGGCCAACTGGATGAGATCGCCATCTGGGAACGTGCATTGACAGAGGCAGAGGTGCAATCAGGCTGGAACCAGCCCTTGAGTGGCAATGAAAAAGGACTCCTTGGGTTTTGGAATTTTGATGACGGCATGGGAGCAGATTTATCCGCTCTTGGAAACGATGCCGAACTGCATGGAGACGCTGCCATCATTGACGAAACGATCCCCGGACTGGGCGGTGCCGTGTTCACAGGCATCCTCGAGTCACCGGGAAGTTTCACGCTGGCCAATGTGCTCCCTGGAAAGAACTTTGAGGTCACGGTCTTCATGGATGTCAATGAAAACGGTGGCCCGGATACAAGCGAACCATCAGGCTCCTTTGGGGAGAATCCTTTCAATCTCAACGAAAATGCCACACAGATCGATATCACCCTGACCGAGCCCCCGAGTATCGGCGGGGAACCACTCGATGAGCGGGTTGCCCAGGGAGGCGAGGCCACTTTCAACGCAGAGGTGATGGGAAGCAAACCATTGACCTACACATGGAGCAGGAATGGTGTTGGTTTATCCAATGGAGGCAAGGTCAGCGGTGCTGACTCGGCCCAGTTGTCCATTCAAAACGCTTCAGCAGCAGATGCTGGAAGCTACTCCGTGGCAATCAGCAATGCAAAGGGGGAGATATTCAGCCGCGAGGCCAAGCTGTCGGTGATTGCCGATGGGGTTTCCATCACGGGTAAGATCCACTATTCTGGATCGCCCGCTGGAGACATCCACCTCACTGCGGCGCAATTCGTGCCCGGCAACAAGGCCTTGACGCTGGATGGTAGAAACGATTTTGTGGCTGTTCCCGAACTGGTGGACCTTTCAGGCCCTGAGCTTTCCATCCAGTACTGGTTCAGGGGCAAGTCGGTCCAATCAGCCGTCAGGCAGCAGGGCGGAGGATGGGTGGTCACAGGTTGGGATGGCCTCCACATCCTTTCCAATGACAGGGGTGTGGATGGCATTTCAGCAGGAGACAGCGTCACGGACGGAAACTGGCATCATGTGATCTTCACCTGGGAAGTGGATGCTGAGAACGGATTCCGAAGCTATCTTGATGGCAAACTGGTCGCCGCCAGGGATAGTAGCGACCAGGAAATCCCCGTCCACGATGCGCCGCTCTACTTTGGCTCCTTCAATGGTGTCGGTGAATTTGCCGAGGGCGAATTGGATGAAATTGCAATATGGTATCGGGCCCTGAAACCTTCAGAAATCGAGGCACAGTGGAACCTTCCCCTGACCGGCAAGGAAGACGGCCTGTTTGGATTCTGGAATTTCGATGATGGCACTGCCAAGGATCTCTCCCCGAATGCCTACCACGGCGAATTCAGTGGAGACGCCACGACCGTGGACGCCTACATTCCCGGTTTTGCAGGCGAACACTTTACCGATGTCATTGCATCTGGAGGCGACTTCGCCATGGCAAACCTTCCCAAGGGTGAGAACTATCACATATATGGATTTGTGGATCTCAACGATAATTTTGTGCAGGACCCTGATGAACCTGCCTCTGCCTATGCGGGCAACCCATTTGACCTGGATACAGCCAAAAGTGATGTTGCGATTGACCTGGGCGGGGAATCAGTACCAGCCGTGATTACACTGACGCGAGAGGATCAAGGCATCACCTTGTCCTGGGACCCTTCCAGTGGGTTGCGACTTTTTGCGACAGACTCCCTGAATGGAGGTCAATGGACGGAGGTCGAGGGGGCAGTTGATGGCAGTATCACGCTGTCCACCGACCAAGTGCAGCAATTTTTCCAACTCAGGGAATAAACCTTTCAAAAGACATCATTCTCCAGCAGATTAGGTTGAATGGGAGAGGTTTTAGGATAGAATTCCGTCAAATAAAAAATTCTATCCAATTGGATAAATTCGCTTGGAGGTTGCCTTGCAATATCCGTCCTTGCGAATTTCGAAGCTATAGAAGCCATGACAAACTTAAAAGCGCCGAAAAGATTAAACCATGCAACCAGTCATTGGGCTGGTTTTACCCTGATTGAACTGCTGGTGGTCATCGCCATCATTGCCATCCTGGCGGGCATGCTGCTTCCAGCACTTTCAAAAGCAAAGGAGAAAGCCAAGCAAATCAGTTGTGTGAACAATTTGCGCCAGATGTCGCTTGGCTCAAGGATTTATTCTGACGACAACGATGGTAGATTCGTGTTCACTTTCGCGGTACGAGGTTCCAACGTGGAACGCAAGGCTTGGTTTAATTACCTGCAACCTTATCAGCAAACCACCAACCTGCTGCTCTGCCCCACCCGCACGCGGAAGTTCAACGAATTATTCAGTATTTATCCCAGTGACAAGGCAGATCGTGCGCTTTCCAATTACAGCGTCAACTTTCGACTGGGTGGCTGCGACTGGCCGAGCGTCTGGCCAAAGGAAAAATGGCGTCAACTCAAGGACACCGACGTGCGCAGCCCTTCCAGCGTGGTCCACATGACCGATGGTGGCAGCAAACCTCTTAACACCACCGACCCCACCAAATGTGTCACCGTCGACTCTGATGAAAAAGCCGGATGCTGGATCGTCCATGACCCGGCTGACAGTTCGCCCTGCGGAGGCTGTGTCACATCCTCAGATCCCAACTGGGGTGGGCCTCACCTGCGACACAGCGGCGGCACCAGCA
Source organism: Verrucomicrobiia bacterium (assembly GCA_014239995.1). GTDB lineage: Bacteria > Verrucomicrobiota > Verrucomicrobiia > Limisphaerales > AAA164-E04 > AAA164-E04. The sequence goes on along the minus strand of JAAZXX010000161.1, from coordinate 480 downwards.
ACGTCGCCTTTACCGACAGTCATATTGAATCCCTTCCTGCAAGTAAGTGGTACTGGTCAGGAACCCCATGGCTCATGCCAGATGTGGGCGGAGGGGGCATCGTTCCCTGATGCATATCAGGAGTGCACCACTTGAATGACATCTCTGCACTTATTAAAAACCTGAAAGAAAGCAATTCCCCGGAGAGCACGGGGATTGGGTTCGGTGTAAAAACACCATTCAGGATTTTTTGAACTGTTCATCTGAAGGGTAGCTCCCGTATCCACGGGGAGCATGGGGTTGATGATTCAGCACCTCCATGGAACCAGAGGAATCCCAAGCGACCCGCTCATGTGATTTTTTAAAAATCCATTGGAGCCGTGGCTCATCCGGGTATAGCTTTCACTTGCAACACAAAGCATGGGGTGCAGGTAAAAATGTATTTTTACGTATTGGTGGTAGTGGGCATAGGGGTCTTGATTTGGGGGGGTGAACTCCTGG
>JAAZXX010000160.1 GCA_014239995.1 Verrucomicrobiia bacterium | reverse complement strand
CTGGAATTCGCTCACGACTGGCTGCACCTGGACCGTCTGGCCAACATGCAGCCTGATCCTGTGCGTTTTCCAAAATGGGACCCCACCCTTGCCAAGGACATGGCGCAGGAATCCCTGGCCTTTTTCCGAGAGCTGATCTGGAAACAGGCCCGTCCACTGCACGAGCTTTTCAACGCGCGCTTCACCTACGTGACACCTGCACTCGCCCGACATTACCAATTACCCGAGGATATGCCCGAGGGAGGTGGCACAGGTTTACGTAGAGTAGACCTTTCCCCGGAATCCCGACGCGCGGGCATCCTGACCCAGGGCGCCGTCCTGACGCTCGGCGGGGATGACGCCTCCATGGTGACACGAGGCCTCTTTGTCCTGCACGATGTCCTGAGGGGAGTCATCAAGGATCCTCCTCCATGCGTGGACACGGAACCGATCTCGACCGAGGCCGGACTCAGCCAGCGGGGTATTTCCACCCGTCGTATCGAGAACAAGATGTGCGGGGGCTGTCATGAAAAATTCGAACCCCTCGCCTTTGGCCTGGAGACCTTTGACGGCCTGGGCACCTTTCGCCGAAAGGACACCCACGGCAACCAACTGCGTGAAGACGGACGTATCCGGGTACCGGGACAACCCGGAGTCACCACCTATACCAACACCCTGGAACTGCTCGACTTTCTGGCACACAACCCCAGGGTAAGGGAAACCCTCACCTGGAAGGTATGTCAGTTTGCCCTCGGTCGCCCGCTCGGGGCCAATGATGCTGCGGCGGTAGAAAAGATCCATCAGGAAGCCCACGCGGGAGGTGGAGACTGGAAATCCCTGATCAGTGCCATTGTCAGAAGTAGCCTGGTGCGGAACATCAAGACGGAGACATCGAATGAAAACCCATGAAATAAGCCGACGCCTGGCATTAAAGGGTCTCGGATCCATCACCATTGGCCTGCCCTTCCTGGAGGAAATGGACCGCATGCAGTTGCGTGCCTCGGAAACCGAAACGGTTCCCGAGCGGGCATTCAATCTCTTCTTCGGGCTTGGCATTCCCGCTCCATTGCAGAAAGAGGGATTTGACGGTGTCCTGGAACCCCTCAGGCCCTTGCGCGACCAGTTACTCATCCTGCGCCAGGTGGATCAGGTGCGCTGCGATGAATCGGGGATCAATGCACATTTTGACGGTGCATCGGGGGCCTTTACCGCAGAACCCCCCCAGGGGGAAGCCAAGGCCGGCGGCCCTTCCGTGGACCAACTGGTCCGCCAACACCACTATCCGCAGGGACAACCCGCAGGGGTCGCACCCACCGTGGTAGCGGGGACTTTTTTCAGGCGTAGCCGGGTCAGCCGTTATGTGCACAGCTACAGAGAGGACGGCACCGTGGCAGCCACGGTGCAGGAGCGTCCACGTGACCTTTTTGATCGCGTCTTCGGGGCTATCCAGTTGAGCGGCACCCATGATGCACGCCAGACACACCTCAAGCGCAGCGTACTCGATTCGGTCGTGGAACAGTACCGATTCTACACCGGAGCACGCTCTCCCCTCGGGAAGACTTCACGCGCCAAGGTGCAGGACCATCTGGATCGCATCCGGGAGTTCGAGCAACGCGCGTTTTCGGAAACCCGTGTTGATGAGGCAGCCCCTGCGCGACCGACTCCATCGCCGCTCCTGCATGGAGGACTGGCCGACCCGGGAGGCGAAGGCATCGACATCACGCTGGAGGCCCTGAGCTCGGAATGGCGACTCATGGCAGACCTCTATGCCACGGCCATCCGCATGGACAAGGTACGCTTTGGTTCCCTGACATTCCTGGCGGCCGGTGAACGCATACGCCTCACCGGGGACTACCTCTACCAGGGAGAAAAACGCTATACCTTCGATGATGCACGCAGACTCAATGCCGGGGGATCCCAAGGCTGCAGCCATGAGTGGTGGCACCAGTTCAACGAGAAAAAGGGCAATGAGGCCCTGCGCGCCCATGCGCACATGAAGATGCGTGAACTGGCTTATTTCCTCAAACAACTTGCCGCACCGGACAGCACCGAGACCAATGGGAAATCCATCCTTGAGAACAGCCTGATCACCATCTCCACTGAATCGGGCGATGGACGCCATAACGACGTCAAGCGCGAGTTGTCCGGGGTCTTTCACGCCGTGACAGGTGCCAGGGGCCGGTTCAGGACAGGACAGATCATGGATGTCGGGGCTGAGGGCCTGGATGTCTACAACACACTCCTCTCAGGCATGGGCGTCACGAAACGCATGGGGCCGGAGGATCGCGAGCATACACCGGTGGATGCGATACGTGCCTGAATCGACCGTCCATCATGCGGGACAGCTCCTCTCCAGTGAGGATCCAACCGCGCGAAGCACCCGAGCGGATGCTCATGCCACCCTTGCCCCAGGGGATCTTTGCGGAACGCGGCATTGAGGCCTGATCCGTATTCGGAAAGAGCCACCGAAAACTCCATGAGAACAGCAACACGGGAGTGGCTTTGCTCGGGCCTGGATATCCAGAACGAAATCGAGATGAAAACCTCCTGAAACGGGACACACTCAATCGAAGGAAGATACAAACATGACCAAGGCTCGAACATCGTGGTACATGCCCTTCCACCAGTTTGCTTTTCCCTGCTGCTGAACGACTCCTTCCTCCGTGACGGCGCTGTAGTAGACACCATCCACCGGGTCAGTCATGTGGCGATCAAGAAAATCCAGGGTAGCCTGCAGGGGCTGCGCATCCCCCCCGGCAAAGGGACCCCGCATTGCGTATGTAAGGGCTGCCACCATTTCAGACTGGCACCACCAGACCTTGCGGCGTTCATGTGCCTGTTTCCCCGGCATTCCGAGGGTAAACAGCCCTCCACGCTCCCTGTCAAAACCGTAGGCCAGTGCGTGATCCAGATACCTGCGGAAATAGTCCCAATCGAGTGCCTCACCCAGTACTTCCTGCGCACGCAGCATCAACCAGGCAAATTCCACATTGTGCCCATAGGACACACCCTCGCTTCGCCCTCCCGTGACCCGTTTCCAGTCGATGGTACGATGAAAGCACGCATGGTCGGCATTCCGAGGATAGAAATACCGCCGATTGACGGACAGGGCTTCCTTCAGGGCACGCCGGAGATCCGGCGTACCGACAACCTGGTAGAGTTCTGTCAGGGCCTCCATCCAGTGAAGGTGGGCATTGGCGCTCTTGTGTCCCGGGAGTTCCACCAGGGCTCCCTCGGTTGGCTGTGAAATATAGTCCCAGTTGCGATGAAAATGTTCGCGCCATCCACCGTGATGGTCATCCCGGGTTTTGGCCTGAAGCACTTGAAACAAGGCAAGCGCATGATTCAAGGGGGCAGTGTCGCCAGTCGCACGATAAAACTCCACGAGTGCATAGATCACAAATGCCTCCCCGTAGAGGATCTTCTTGTCATTCAGGACACGACCCGAGCGATCCGTACTCCAGTAAAACCCACCATGCTGCCGATCGTGAAAAAAATCCATCAGGAAGGCATAACCCGACCTGGCAGCTGAAAGATAATCCCGGCCTGCACCATCCCATCCGTGGATCGATGCATGTGAAAACCCCCAGAGCATGCGCGCCTGGGTCACCACCTGTTTCTCAACCTGATCCGGGGATACCGGCATGGGATCGGCCAGCAGGAATCCTCCGTATTCGGTGTCCACCGTCGCATGCCAGTATGGCAGGATGGAAGTCTGCAACTGTGTCCGAAAGGCTACGGCACGCTCCGTCAAACTCTCCTTGGCAGCCTGCTCTGCCGCAAGTGAGGAGACCACCAAAGGTATCCAGGTGCAAAGGAGGCCGATGTAAGCGTGTTTCCTCAAGGGCATATGTGTCATGATTCAGCTTCCAGGTTCAGTGTTGAGCAGGTGCTCCATGAAGAACAGGGCCTGACGTTTCTTGCCATAGGGCGTCCCTGCCGAACCATGTCCCACCCCGGGCATCATGAGCATATCAAAATCCCGGTCTGCCCGAATCAATGCATCCACGACCTGAAGGGTCGAGGCGGGATCAACATTGCGGTCCATTTCGCCCAGCAGAAGCAGGAGCTTACCCTGCAGTCGATGGGCCTGAGTCACGTTGGATTGGATCCCGTAATGGGGACCAATGGGCCACCCCATCCAGAGTTCATTCCACCATATTTTATCCATGCGGTTATCATGACACCCACAGTCCGCCACCCCCACCTTGTAAAAATCCCCGTGGACCAGCAAACCCCGCAGGGCATTCTGGCCTCCTGCGGATCCGCCATAGATGCCCACCCGAGAAAGATCCATGTAGGGACGCGTCGATGCGGCGGCTTTCATCCACGCAATGCGATCCGGGAAACCAGCATCCCCGATATTTTTCCAGCACACATCATGAAAAGCCTTGGACCGGTTGGAAGTCCCCATGCCGTCGATCTGCACCACAACAAAGCCTAACTCAGCCATGGCCTGAGCCCCGTGGAAGGAACGAAAGGACTTGGGAACAAAGGAGCCATGAGGCCCTGCATATATTTTTTCAATGACGGGGTAATTCTTGGAAGGATCAAAATGGGTGGGCCGAAAAATCACACCGTGAATGTCTGTCGTGCCATCCCTTCCCTTGGCGGCAAAGGGTTCAGGTTGCTGCCACCCCGTGGCCTCCAGCAGGCGCATGTCAGCGCGCTCAAGCTCCATGATCAAGCGACCAGATTCAGCGTGACGCAGTTCGGTCACCGGCGCCATATCCACACGGGACCGTCGGCTCAGCAGAAAGCGCTGATCTGGCGAGAAGGAAATATCATGCGTGCCATTGCCCCGGGTCAGGCGTACCAGGCCGGTGCCATCAAAGTTCACCCGGCAGTAATGGAGATAATAAGGATCCTGGGAAGCGTCCATGCCACTGGCCTGAAACCAGATCTGGCGACGTTCCTCATCAACACGGTCCACCCGCCGCACGACCCACGTTCCCCGCGTGACCTGGTGTTTCATGAACCCAGTGTCGGCATCAAAGAGATAAAGGTGGTTCCATCCATCACGTTCAGACATCCACAGGATCTCACGGCTGGCATGGAGAAGCCGGTAGTGACTCTTGTAGGCATAGTCCACGAAGGTATCACTGCGTTCGTCCAGTAGCGCCCGGACGCGCCCGGAGGCAGCCTCCACGGCGACCACCCTCAGCACTTGATGCCCACGTTGATTGTAAAGAAAGGTAAACCGTGAACTGTCGGGATCCCATGCGAGCTTGGTAAGCGACCAGGGATTTTGGTAGAGGGACTCATCCAGCGACACCTCCCTGCGCTGTTGCAGGTCGAACAGGGCCGGTTTTCGTATGGGAATCGCGTCACCGGGCTTGAGGTATGGGTAGGTGTGCAGTTTCGGCTGCACCTGATCCCTTGGGGAGGATTCAATCAGGTGCACTTGGCGCTCGACAGCGGGTTGGTAGCGCATGGCCACAAGCCAACGACTGTCCGGCGACCAATAGACATCGGGGTGACCCGGCTCCGGGTCCTCGCGGCCATACTGCATGCCGACCAGACGCTCCCGGTCGGCGTTGGGTTGGTAGGAAGACCCCGGGTTACCGTCAAAACTCAAGGCGAAGGATTCGCCGGATGCCACATCCGTGAGCCACAGGTTGTGTTCACGGACGCCAATCTTCCATTGAGCATCGGGAGAAACGCTTTCGGCAGGTACTGAGGACCGGGGCTTCCGGTCACGATTGCGCCTGGGGCTGCCTGTCTCCTGATCCTCCCTGGAGGGTGAAGGAGCTGTCAGCGCCACCTTCACCAGGTATCCACGCTCCGGATTCCATAACCACCCCGCATCCTTGCCCCTGAGGAACACCCGTTGTCCCCCTGCTTTCATCTCCAGGGACTCGATGGGTAGACGCTCGGGATGAATGGTGTTACCCACGAGGGCAGATAGTGCCCCGGCCACCAGGACATGGTCAAAGGCAGGCCGCGCTTGCCCCTTCACCGCATCCACCCAACGAAATGCCATCCGGCCATCCCCGAGATGACGCCGGTACCAGAAGGAGTCACCGTCCTTGGTCCACCTTGGTTTCACCACATCTCCGGTAATTTTCCCTTGGAACTCCTTACCAATCGCAAGCGTCTCGAGAACGTTGGGTTCCTGCGGTGCCGGCTCGGTGAGGGCCCGGGGTTCCTCATTCACGGGCTCCTCGGCGTGGTAAAACCTCCAGTCGGTTCGGTATTCAGGGGTCAGGGGCGTCTCCAGTAGACTCGCACGAATCATGTCGATGGGGATGGCGTTCTGTCGAAGGATGGTATCGTGAAACTTGCGTGCCTCCATGGAACCACTCGCCACCAGTTCCTGGTGGAGCGAACGAATCTGGAGGCCTCCCAGCATATAGGCAGCCTGGTAAAGCGGGATGTAGCCTCCCTGGACGGACCGACGTACCTCGGCAGTGGCATTGCGTCGCTCGTGACCCACGCGGTCGACCAGGAAATCAATCGATTCCTTTGCCGACATGTTTCCCAGGTGAAAACTAAGTGAAAAGATGATCCGTGCACAGCGGTGCGAACGCCAGAAAAGCATGCCGATGCGATCCTCGGGAGAATCATGAAAATCAAGGTCCCAGAGCAACATCTCCCAATAAAGTGCCCAGCCTTCCACAAGAAAGGGCGTACGGAACAGAGCGCGGTGAGTACGGTGACGCTCTGCCATGAACAACTGGAGGTGATGTCCCGGGATGAGCTCATGGTGGACGGTTGCCTTGGAGAAATGGGCGTTGTTCCCCCGCATGCTCATGAGCTTGTCTGCATGCTCCATGGCATCCGTCGGAAAGGAGACTGAAATCACCTCACCACCCGTGAAATAGGGGTTCACCTTCTGGCGTTCCGCACTCATCATGCGCATGCGCCAGATTTCCTTGGCCAGTGGGGGGATGGTCAGGAGGTCACGCGTTTCCAGGAAGTCGATGGCCTCATCGGCCAGCCGCTTGATCAGCTGAGGTTGCTCTCCTGGGGATACGTATTTGGATTTGACAAAATCGTAGGCTGCGCGCCAATCATCACCAAACCCAAGCTCACGGGCCGCCTTTTTTCGCTGACGATCACACCATTCGAATTCCGCACGGGCGATCTCGATGAGTTCCTCGGGATCATAAGCGATCATTTCGTAATCAAGGGCCTCCATCAGGGCTTTGCGTCCGATCGGATCCCCCAGGACCGGAGGATCCTCTCCCTCCACGTAACCAGCGATCTCCACCCTTACATGCCGTGCATAATCATCCAGTGCAGCCTGAAGGTCTTCGTGCGGTTGCTTGAGCCACCAGGTGAAGGAAGGATGGTAGCCCGCATAGAATCCATACCAGTCCCTCAGTGCCGCCTTGTAGTCATCGATCCATTGCCCAAGACGCCCTGCCAGCGCAGGAGTCAAGGTTTCCGAAGTGTTTTCAGATTGTCCATCAAGCGACTGCTGCATCGCGCGAACGTCGAGCGCCAATTGATGTACCACCCCTGCAGCACCCTCGGGATCAATCGGCTCCACCCGTTGCCTGGCCTCGACCAGATCCAGCACACGATCCCCAAAGGGCACCCACCCTTCAATTTCAAGATGCCGGTCCCTTCCCTGATCCAGTTGCCGTGCATCAAACGTCAACTGGTTCTGAAACAGGAGGTAATCGACCTGCTCCTCGTGTCCAAGCGTTTCGAAGGGAATGGACCTGAGTGCCCC
>JAAZXX010000015.1:4535-17326 GCA_014239995.1 Verrucomicrobiia bacterium | reverse complement strand
CAGGTTTTAATGAGGCTGTAACTATTACAGGAACTATTTTAACTCGTATTGATGGTGATGGGAGAGGAGGGGCTGCTTTATCAATTAAATCAATAACAGGGGCGCCCATTAAATTCATTGGAACAGGTGAAAAACAATACCTTGGCGCAGTAGCCGAAAAATACGACCTCAAGCTTGACCTGGCGGAGGCAAAGAAGCGTTTATATGAGATTTACCTGGGGCTTGCTCCCAGGAAATTGGTCCGTTTTCCCGGTGCTGTTGAGTTGGTTCTACGATGCCGGAGGCAGGGATGGAAGACGGGCCTGGCATCCAGTGCCGACAGGGTCAAGATTGAGGCCAACCTGCATCATATTGGCTTACCTCCCCGTGATTGGGATTCCATGGCGGGTGCCGAGCAGGTGGAACACAAAAAACCGGCCCCGGATATCTTCATCGCTGCCGCCCAGGCAATGGACGTTCTGCCGGCGCATTGTGTTGTTATCGAGGACTCCAGCCACGGAGTGGAGGCCGCCAAGGCTGCCGGAATGCGTTGTATTGCCGTGACGCATACCTTTAAGGCTGATCAACTGGCAGGTGCGGATCTGATCCGGACCCGCATCCGGGATGTTGAGTTGCAGGATTTGTTTCCTGGTAAGGTATCCTGAAGCCAATGGAACTTGTCCTGATACTTCCGGGCATCCTGAAGCTACCCGCGAATCTCCTCTATTGCGTTGTGCTGGGTCGGTTTGGGCTGAAATGGCCGTGGAAGGTACGAGACGCGTGCTTGTTTTGACGTTCCCACGGCACTATGCTGCTTCCATGACTTTCCTAGACTACCTTGTTCTGGGTGCCTATTTCGTGCTGATGATTTGGATCGGCCGTGTCGCCATGCGGCGTGTCAAGGCCCAGGAGGATTATTTCATGGGGGGGCGACAATTTGGCAAGTGGCTGCAGGCCTTCGCAGCCTTTGGTGCAGGCACGGGGTCTTCTGACCCAGTCAACACGGCACGCACCAGTTTTACCAGTGGGATGAGTGGCATCTGGAGCACCATGTCCTGGCTCTTTGTAACCCCATTTTACTGGATCACGGCTGTCTGGTACCGTCGCATGCGCCATATGACTCTCGGGGACTGGTATGTGGAGCGCTATGAGTCGCGGGCGATGGGGGCGGCATATACCCTCTTTGGCCTCCTTTTCTATGTGGTTTATGGATCCATGCTTTTTTCTGCCATCGGCAAGGTGGCTGCCCCGCTGCTCGGCGACACCTTCACCCTGGGGGGGCAGGTATGGCAGTTGGAATACATCCTGGTGCCCCTCATCGCCATCATTGTGATCGTGTATGGTGTGCTTGGGGGACTCACGGCGGCTTACTGGACGGATATGGTGCAGGGAATATTTATCATCATTCTCTCCATCATGCTGGTGCCTTTCGGGCTCAATGCGTTGATCGAACGGTTCGGGGATCCTTCCACCGATGGCATGTTGACCGGGTTTCGCATCATGCATGAACAATTACCCTCGGGAATGTTCCAGCTTGTGGGATCTGCCCACGCCAGTGAGTTTCCGCTCTACCGTATTGTGGCAGTCACAGTTATATCGCTGGTAGGTATTGTTGTTCAACCGCATTTCATTGCAACCGGAGGTGGCTCGGCAAAGACCGAGTTCAACGCACGCGTTGGGCTGGTTGCGGGCAATCTTGCCAAACGCTTTTGCACTATCGGCTGGGCGCTCACCGCATTGATTGTCCTTGCCCTTTTTGCTGACAACGCCGAGGTCATGCAGGATCCGGATCGAGCCTGGGGCATCGCCTCCCGCGAACTTCTGGTTCCCGGATTGCGTGGCCTGATGCTGGCCTGCCTGCTGGCCGCCTTGATGAGTTCTGCTGATACTTACATGCTTGTGAGCTCTGCCTTGATCGTGCGAAATGTCTACATTCCCTACGTGAAGAAGGATGCATCGGAAGCGACCTGCCTGATGGTGGGACGTGTCTCGGGGATACTGGTCATTGTCGGTGCTGCGCTTGTCTCACTCAAGATGATGAATGTTTTCCAGCAACTTCAGCTGACCTGGATCGTGCCTATTCTTTTTGCGGCACCGTTCTGGATCGGGATGTGCTGGCGTCGTGCTTCAACCGGCGCTGCCTGGATTACCATCGCCTTCACTGCCCTGTTCTTTTTCATCCTCCCATGGGTTCTGCCTACCCTCATGCCAGGACTGCAGCAGAGTGCGCGTTTTACCACGCTCACGCACAAGGTCACCACCCGAATCGAGCGTCCAGCCGCACCTTCCGACATACGCAAGCGGAACATGGAAATGGAGCAATACGACAAGGCCCTGCTGGCGGCGGGCGGCAATGCCCAGGAAATTGAAGCCCTCGGGACTCGACCACAGGCCCTGCTGGCGGGTGAGTTGCTTTTTGATACCCTTTCGAGTGGGGGTAAATCGGTATATTGGTCCAAGGGAGTCACTCCCCTGGAGGGGGCACGCCTTGTCGAGATCGAGCGCAGCGAAGAGGGCAACAAGGCCATCCTGGTGGAGCAGTATGAGGGACCCCTGCAGGGGCATGGATCATTCAGATTGGAATTCCTGGTCTATGATTTTCTCGGTATGGACATGAAACACCGCAGTGATTCCATGCTGGCAACGATGGAGCTTCCAACGAAGATCATTCTGCCCTTTCTTGTCATGATCCTGGCAAGCTTCATGACGTCCCGGAACTCGGAGGCATCCCTGGAACGGTATTACAGTAAGATGGCGACTCCTGTGGTGCCCGATCCCCAACAGGATCGTGAGGCGCTGGAAAAGGCACTGGCTGACAAGGCCAGCCGGGAATCCAGGAAATGGCTTCCGGGCAGCGACCTTGAAATCGAACGTCCCAAGATGTTGGACATTCTTGGTTTTTTGGGCACGTTCATGATATGCTTTTTGATCATTGGGTTGGCCATCGTGGTGGCTCGCATTGGGAGTGTTCCCTCCTGACGGGGCGTCGCAGGGGGACCTCATGATACGGCTTTACTTTTGATCAATGACAACAAGCATGCAGTTGAAACAAAAGCTCAGGATTTTTTTCCTGACGATTCCCCTGCACATCAGTCTCCTGTTCATGGGTTGCGGATGCGGTTCTTCACAGTCCCCTGCGGGGGAAGCAAACGAGTCTCAATCGGATGCAACCCTCACCGTGACGGATATCAATTTCTCAGAGACCGTCCTGGCTTCAGACAAACCGGTCCTGGTTGACTTCTGGGCGGCCTGGTGTGGACCTTGTCTCCAGATGGCCCCTACGGTATCGCGATTGGCAGATGCATTCCACGGGAGGGCCTTGGTTGCCAAGCTGGACATCGATGTCAGCAGGACCACATCGCTGAAGTATGACGTGAGCGCCATCCCGACCTTCATCGTTTTTCACAAGGGCAAGGTCATCTCGCGTTTTACTGGTACTACATCTTTTCGCGGCCTTGAGTCGATGCTTGCCAAGCCTCTTGAAACCCAGCCAGATGCACCTCAAAAGGAAACAGGCCCTTGATGGATCCATGCAGCCATACACCCGCTGCTCCTTCCCAGATGGGGCTGATTGCTGGAGGGCTCTCCCTCCCCCTTGAACTTGCCAGATTGATGCGTGCTGCCGGGACTCAACGCCTGGTCACCGTGGCCTTTGAGGGGGAAACCGACCCAGGTTTGGAATCCCTTGTGGATGAAATGGTGTGGCTCAAGGTGGGACAGTTGTCCAGGATGATCCGCTTTTTCAAGTCTCACGGCATCGAGGAATGCGTCATGGCCGGCCGGATTGCCCCAAGGAACCTCTTCGATGTGCGTCCTGATTTACGCGCTGCTGGCCTGTTGCTTCGTCTCAGGGAAAAGAACGCCCATACCATTTTTGGGGGTATTGGTGAGGAACTCAGGAAGGATGGCATTGCGCTCATCGAGGCAGTCCCCTGGTTGGCCCCCATCATGCCCGGGACAGGTTTCTGGATGGGGCAATCTCCCCGAAACGAACTCCTCGAGGAGGTTGCCTTTGGTTTCAGTGTTGCCAAGGAAGTATCGCGCCTTGAAATCGGCCAAAGTGTCGTTGTCAAGGAGGGCACGGTTTTGGCTGTGGAAGGGTTTGAGGGCACGGATGCGTGCCTGGAAAGGGGTGGGAAACTTGCAGGCAAAAAGGGACGAGCAGTTGGCGTAAAGGTTGCCAAGACGAATCATGACATGCGTTTTGACATACCTTGCATCGGTTTGCAAACCATCGAGATCTGCCTGCAGAATAAGTTTCGCGCTCTTGCCTTTGAACCCGGAAAAATCATTCTCATGGAACAGGCATCCATTGCTGAACGTCTCGCTCGGGAGTCTTTTGTACTGTTGTCCGCACCTGGGAACGATCCCTGATCCACCCTTTTCTGGGCCTTTGCCCACCTTTCATAAATTGCTTCTGCCCAGATGCCCTTTTTAAGGAATGGGCCAAGACGCCTTTTGAGGGTGGCGTCCTTCAAGTGTCAAGGAACGCTCAGGGATTCCCCATTATCATCTGGTCCAAGATTCAACAGGAAGGGAACGGCCTTTTTGGCCCAGGCACGGGCATCTCCATACTGGGATGCACTGTGACCGAAGCAGCATTGAAGCATCTCGGTATTGATGACCCCGGGGTTGAGCGGGACCGCCGCCATCCCCTCAGGCAGTTCCAGTGCCAGAGCCTTGGTGAGTCCCTCGATGGCCCATTTGCTGGCACAGTAAGGTGCGACCTCTGGGCTGGCGGAACGCCCCCAACCGGAACTCATGTTTACAATGATGCCCGAGCCTCTGCCAAGCATGGGGGGCACGGCGTGACGGATCACGTTCTGGACGCCCTTGATATTGATATCAACAAGTTGATCAAATTCCTTTTGCGACATTTCCCACAACGGCGCATTGCGATTGATCACTGCTGCGTTGTTCACGACCAGATCCGGGATGCCCATTTCGAGTGTGATGCGTTTGATCCAGCGCGACACTTCAGCATCTTCCCGAACATCCACATGGCAGAAGTCATGAGGCTTGCCCAGTTCGTTTCTCATGCACTCCAAGGCGGCGGAATCGCGACCGCAGCCTGCAATGGTATGCCCAAGGCTGGCAAAGTCCCTTGCCATTGCCTGCCCAAGCCCCCTGGTAGCACCGGTGATCAGGATCAGGCGATTCATGATTTCACCTTGCTGCGACGTTCCATCAATTCCCTCCAGGTTGTCAGAATAATACCTTCCGATTCAATGGCTTCCTGGACGATGGGACTTGTAAGGGCCTCCAGATCGCCCTTGCGATGCGCACTGGAGCCAGTGATCACAGGAAAAATGTCGGAAGGATCGGAGGCATGAAAAAGGATCTCCGTGATGCCGGGTTGGAGCGACTTGAGCAGCGCGACCAGCTGCTCTGGTTTTTGCTCGTTGGCTTGTGACGTGAAATGGGTATGCAGATCGTCAATCACGGGTAGACCTGCGTCCCAGATCATTTGGATAAATGGTTTCAGGGCCTTGACGGCATCCCCGTTTTCCTGCCTGGCGTAGGTCAGGTGTCCCCCGGGAACGAGAATGGGTATTTGTTTTTCGATGCCCACTTTGACATAACGCTGGAAATAGTCCGGGTGGGCGAAGAGAGTTCCCATGTGGCTGTCCAGATGGGTGATCGGGATGCCCAAATCCAGGGCGCGATCGACCTGGGCTCGGATCTCGATTTCGATCTCATCGGCACTTGCGCTTGCCAAAACCTGGGGCACGCTCCGCCACAGGCAGCCCTCGTTATCTACCAGTCCCGGGACCGTCTTCTTACCCGACAAGGGACCCCATCGGTAGCGTTTCCATTCGGAGGTCAGCGTCAGGTGAAGTCCGCTGTCCATCTTGGGGTTTGCATGCAGGTAATCTGCAATTTCGGAGACCCAAGGGCATGGCATCATGACGGCCCAGGAGTTGGCTGCTCCCTGTTCTACGGATTGAATTGCTCCAATGTTGGACGAATGGGACATGCCCACATCGTCTACGTGCAGGATGATGACCACGTCCTCCGCCTGCCATCCAAGACGTTCGGCATAGCTTGGTCCTTCAGCCAGGACGGGCTTGTCCACAAAGACCTGCATGCAGAGTAGCAGCAGGGCAATATTTTGATAACATGTCTGGGATTTGTTGGGGATCCGAATACACATAGCCAAAAGTTATGGCATATCGGGTCTGATTGCCAGTGCGTATCGCCAGGCCAGCTGTAGCCTTGTAATCGGCGATGCGGTCTGTTTTACAGCCAGGGCTCTCTGCTCATTGCATGTGACAGGGTGTTTTCCCTTGGAATGAACATGTTTGGACCCGGATTACCACGTTCGATCTTACTCTGCTTGAACCAGGAGTGTGGGGTTCCCCTTTGTTTTCTCACCGGATACAGTCTGCATCTTCTGGATGCCCTGATGGATGCCATCCAGGAGGCGTTGACGGGCCTTCAAGGTCGCGATTCCCGCAAGCAGCCCGGCATGGCGTTTTTCGGAATCGCCTGCACAGGCATACTCAAACAGCTCCTCTGCCATGCCGCCGTGCACATCGCCATCCAGGTGCACGTGATGCTGACAATACGTCACAAACAACGGAGCCTTGTTCTGCTGAAACCATGGCTGCGCAATCACCCGCTCGAACAGGTCTGGTAAGATCGCTTCCCTGCCGAAGTAGAAGGCCCCGGCAATACGGGCAAGGTCTGCTTCCTTTACCAGCTCAAGGTGGTAGTCCAGGAAGGATGCTACACCACGAGGTAATCCAGTAACAGCACTTGGATCAAAGTAGTCTCCACCCGTGGACTGCACTGTATCAAGCAGGGCATCCATACCCTCACGGTTGGCATGCACCTCGTCCATGGCCTTGAGGTAGAGTTCAAAGTGACTCAGAACGACGCGACGTTTGCCATCCAGTTCTTCCCAGGTGTCTGTTTCCTCGTCCATGAGAATGGTGTAAATCATGCGAAGATGTCTTGGAGAGGCCCCCGGCGTCCAGAGTTTACCCCGGGAAGAAAGCTGCCTTCGCAGGGCGTGCGTCAGACTCATGAAGTCCCACACAGCATAGACATGCGATTCCATGAACAAACGCAGGGTCTCCAGGCTGTTGATACATGGGTAAACGGGATGGTGAAGTAATTGATCCACCAGGTGATTCAGTTTCGATTCCAGTGCTATTGTTTCTGTATCCCTCAAGCTGCCTCCTTTAAACAACATGTTTTCATTTTAGCGCTTAAAATGAAAAAATCCAGCATGAGCCTGTTGACTTTTTTTCTTTTATCACGGTTGTTACTTGTTGCTATTCGAAATGTTCGCATCTGATCTTTTTTGGCCGCAGGTTTTTCTTCTGCATCTTCTTAAACCCCGTGGAATGCTCTCTTGTTTTGGAGGCGCCTCGCATCCTTGATGTTGGCTCTGTGCTCGATCACAGTTTGAAGGTTCCGTTTTCCCCAGTTTCCTTTGATTTACCGTGAAGCCCCGGTCTCCTTTCAAAGAGATTCAACTTTGGGAACAGCTTGCCCAGGCCATAGCGATGTGAAGAGAACCCGATCAGGCACGCTCATGGGTCCAGTGCATTACAAAATGGCTGGATTTGTATAATATGAGGGAACTGGCTTCATCCGTAATGTGTACCCTGAACCATGAACGTCTCTAAAATTTGCAAGATCTGTCATCAGGATTGCTCCAGCGAGGAGCGGTTCCAGGACAGTCAGGGTCAATATTTCCATGCAGCCTGCCATCGGAAGGAACAGGGTGAACAATCCGTTTCACCGCCCGATCCCCCGCCTCCGCCTCCCCCCCTGGCTTCCACTGTTTTCGGGGCCTCCAGGTCCGAAGGGAAATCCGGGTCAGGGCCAACACATCGCGGAGTGCGCCAGGGTCTTGTTGGGAGTAACAGGACGGGTTGGGTGCTTGCCGGGGGGGCGGCGGGGGTCCTGACCCTGGGGCTGTTTTTTTTGTGGCTTTTCCAGCAGGTTTCAGAGGAAGGGGATCTGGCAGAGTCCGATGCAAGCATCCAAGAGATTGCCGTGCAGGAGAAAAGCGAACCAGATTCCTTTGAGCGGGGTGAGCGCTTTGAGCGGGGTGATGTCACGGTACGTCTGCTCAATGCCGGGAAGGATCCCAAACGACTTTTGGAATACAGGATCAAGGAGGAAACCATTCAGAACCTTACCCTGAGTCAGACATGGTCGTTCGTGCTTGTATCGGGCAACTTCGCCATGCCGGAGATACACTTTCCAGAACAGCAGATGACGTTTGAGATCGCATCCAAGGGTATCCCGGATGCACCGCCCTTTCGATACGATCTCTTGGTGACAGATAGCCGCATTGCTGCAAACCGGCAGGCCGCCCCGGATTTTATTGTCGAGATGATTCGTCAAAACGAGCGCATGGTGGGTGTCAGTGGAGAAGGACGTCTTGATCCAAGGGGTCTGCATGACTCCCTGAATCTAAAGGTCCCCCCATCGGGAAGGGATACCAACGCGGTCGCCTCTCTCAGGGAAGAACAGTTTTCGAATGATTTTTGGAGGATGGTTCAGTCCATGGGAGTCATTCTGCCCGTGGAGGAAGTGGGAGAAGGAGCCGTCTGGATGGTGCGGTGGAAGGATAAGTCCAATGATATCGCATTTGTCCTGACAGCGACCTGCTTTCTAACACGTCTTGATGGGAATCAGATGTCATTGGACTTGCAGCATAAGCTGGAAACCTCCACGAACCCCTATGGAATTTCAGCGGAGACCCTCATTGGTAAGAATGCGACCTTGGAATCCCTCGAAATGAAGGGAACGGAAAGGGTGGAGATCGACTTGTCCAGGATGGTACCCCTGGCCTCCCATCGACAGGATGAGATGACGGTTTTGGCCTCGCAAGACGGCCAAAGGATCCGGTTTAAGTTGTCCTGGAACTGGGAGATGAAAAGTGATTGAGATGCACTTCTGATCGGGGGCAGGTGCTGTCCCTGATCTTGCACCTTCGGGTGTTGAGAGGTGAAGCACTGAATTGAAAATACCTTTTCCAGATGACAGGGTTCACATCTGCAACACGAGACGGGAGGGTTTTCCCCTGATGCTCGTGTGAGAGGGAAGGGGGTCCAACCCGGCACCGTTTTTGAAACGTTTTTTGCCTGGTTTCCATTTGATCATACATACGGCAGCAAGGTGTTCCTGTTAGCCTGAGCTGACAATCGGCTCTGGGCCTTGTTGAGGCGACACATGACACTCAACGCCCCGGAAATCGCAAGAAGGGTCTTGTTGGACTGGTGCTGAGGAAAACGCGTGCTTGGTCAGGCATGCCGTGCAATCGCCCTGAAAAGGCTTGTGGCAATGGATCTCGAATGAGGAGCTCAATAGCTTGGTTACGATCATAACTGGGGCGAACAGTGGCACCGACCACCGCTCTGTTGACGGCTGCGTTCCCTCTGCACGGGTCATCATTGGGTTGCCGAGTTTTCGAGGGAGGGAGATCGGCGAGGATGGGAGTGACTACCTTGAGATGCTTTACAAAACGCCTCCCGTAGCATCTGTCGCCATTTTAAAAAAGACGGGTGCCCGGATATGCAGCAGTGAGGAGAAATAAATGCCTCCTCCTTGACTACGATGGGACTCATCAAGCCAGCCTGATGGATTATTCTCAAGCTGGACCTTGAATTTCCTTCCCGTCTCGCCTGAAGCATCGAACGCAACAACCATATGTTATCTAACGGTAGCATGAGTAAATGCATCTGAATTTCAAAATGAATTTTCCTCCAGATACTTATAGTTTTTCATCAACCAGGGACGGATTTCGACATTAATCTTGACGATATTGAGACTCGGTCTCAATATTTGAAATTTCAAAAGAGTTACCTTATGAGTTGTTTTTTCAAATTGTTTACCATCACTGGTTTAGTGGCTTTTATCTCGGGTTCTGCTGCAGAATTGAATATTTACTCGCATCGCCATTATGATTCTGATGCCATTCTCTTTAAACAGTTCTCTGAGGAGACAGGCATTAAGATAAACGTGGTCAAGGGAAGCGCGGACCAGTTGATTCAACGTCTGATCAGCGAGGGCAGCAATTCACCTGCAGATGTGCTTCTCACTGTCGATGCAGGGCGTCTCCACCGAGCCAAAGTAGCTGGAATCCTCCAGCCGGTGCAGTCTGACAAGCTGCTCAGGCGTGTCCCCAGTCCATTGCGCGATCCTGAAGGATACTGGTATGGCATGACCGTCCGCTCCAGAGTCATTGTGTATTCCAAGGATCGTGTCAAACCAAGCGAGCTCTCGACATACGAGGCATTGGCCAGGCCGGAGTGGAAGGGCAGGATAGTGGTGCGTTCCTCCGGAAATATCTACAACCAATCCCTTCTCGCCTCGATCATGGTCGCCAACGGTGAGGAAAAAGCGTTGAATTGGGCCAAGGCCATCCGTAAAAACATGGCCCGCAGTCCCCGGGGCAGCGATCGAGATCAAGCTCGTGCCGTTGCAGCCGGTCTAGCTGACCTCGCCATCATGAATACATACTATCTCGGCATTCTCTCAAATTCATCCGTGGAGGCAGATCGTAAAGTGGCTGCAAGTTTGGGTGTCTTTTTCCCCAACCAGGATGGTCGAGGTGCCCATATCAATGTCAGCGGCGCAGGTGTCACTGTCAGCTCGAAAAACAAAAAGGAAGCCATTCAGTTTCTCGAATTTCTAACCAGTGAGAGTTCTCAGGAAACCTTTACCAAGGTCAACTACGAGTATCCTGTGGTTATTGGAAACAATCAGCACGGATTGCTGAAAAACTGGGGTCCGTTCAAGGCGGATACCCTGAATCTCTCCATCCTTGGTGCTAAAAACGCGGAGGCCGTCAGGCTGTTCGATCGCGCCGGTTGGGAGTAGCAACATTGCGAAATCTTGTCTTCTTATCTGATCAACACGGCCCGGCACTGGTTGCGTGAGCTGAAACATGAGTGTCGATTCAAGTGCAATCCTTGGACCATCTCCTCCCTGCTTGTCGGCTTGATCCTTTTCATGCCGATGGCCGCGGTGCTCTGGCATCTGACCAGCCCGGCCGAAAATTGGGAACACCTTCGCAACACCGTCCTTGCACGTTATATTCAAGGATCCATGATTCTTGTGGCAGGTACGACTACCCTTTCCGTCTTCTTCGGGGTTTCAACAGCTTGGCTGGTCGCCTGCTGTGAATTCCCATTCCGCAAATACTTTGAATGGGCGCTTATACTGCCCCTCGCCATCCCTACCTATATTGCAGCCTATGCCTATTTTGACCTGCTGGACTGGTTCGTGCCATTTTTGATCTGGGTCAAGCTCAATTTCAGCCAAGAATTGATGACGCTGCTGAACGATGCCATTGTATATCCTGTTACGATGATGGTAATGGCCTCCGTGCTTTACCCATATGTTTACCTTGTGGCACAGGCGGCCTTTACGCGCCAAAGCAGCCAATATATCGAAGTGGCCCATACACTGGGGCATGGGGCATTTTCCACGTTTTGGCGCGTTGCTTTGCCCTTGGCCCGGCCAGCGATCGTCGGAGGCGCTGCGCTTGTCATCATGGAGACGCTCAACGACTATGGCGCAGTAGATCACTTCAACGTCCAGACCTTCACAACGGGCATTTTTCGTACCTGGCTATCGATGGGAGATTTACCCGGAGCCTTGCGCCTGGCCGCCTGCCTCATGACGGTGGTTTTATTATTATTGCTTTTGGAGAAGAAACTCCGCTTTGGTGCAAAATTTCACAAAACTTGCCCATCTGACAAACCTTTTCAGCGCTACCGTCTTGACCTTGCAAAGGCAATTCCTGCTATTTTTATCTGCCTCCTGCCACTTTTAACCGGGTTCATTGTTCCCTTCATCCGTCTATCCTATTGGGCCATGCTTACAGCGACTGCGACGCTGAACTGGTCTTTCCTCACGCTAACCCTCAACAGCGTTGCGGTTGCTGCCGCAACAAGCGTAACATCGGTATTGCTCGCACTCTTATTGGTCTTTACCGCTCGTTACTTCAGAAGCCGGGTTGTCATGTCCACCAATCGTTTGGTGACGCTGGGTTACGCTGTTCCGGGGGCGGTAATCGCCATAGGAATTTTGCTCGTGGCAAAACAACTGAACATGGCAACAGGGTGGATCCTTACAGGATCACTGGCATTACTGGTGCTGTCTTATGTTGTTCGGTTTCTAGCCGTTGCCTGGCATCCAATCGACTCGGGCATGGAACGAAACTGCGAACAGTTCAACAGCGCGGCAAAAACACTTGGCACAGCTCCCGCTCGTTCCTTGTTTCAATTAAATGTACCACTCTTGGGCAACACCCTCATTGCGGCAGGACTGTTTGTATTCGTGGACACCATGAAGGAATTGCCGCTTACATTGATCCTGCGACCGTTTAATTTTGAGACACTGGCGACGAAAACATTCGACCTTGCCAAGCAAGCTCAAATTCCCGAAGCATCAGTGCCCTCTATCTTTATTATCCTCGTCAGTCTCATGCCCGTTATCTGGCTCAGCCGACAAATGCGAAACTCCAAGCAATGAATTTGCTCACTATTCAAGGTATTTCAAAACAATATACGGTGAACACCCCACCTGCAGTCGATGACGTAAGTTTCGATTGCAAACCCGGTGAGATCGTTTCGATCATCGGCCGCAGCGGCAGTGGCAAAACTACGATATTGCGCATGATTGCCGGTCTCGAGATACCGGACAAGGGACAAATCAAGCTTTACGAAAAAAAACTGAATAGTGCTTCCGTTTTTATCTCACCTGAGAAACGCAACTGTGGATTAGTTTTTCAGGATTACGCCCTTTTTCCAAACAAGACAGTCTACCAGAACATTACCTTC
>JAAZXX010000015.1:0-4525 GCA_014239995.1 Verrucomicrobiia bacterium | reverse complement strand
GGCAAAGGGTCGATCGATGATCCGGAACACCTCGAGCATCTGGTTGAGATGGCGGACATCGGCAGCCTGGCAGATCGTTTCCCTCACGAAATATCTGGTGGTGAACAACAGCGTGTGGCGCTCGTACGGGCCCTTGCAACATGTCCAAAGCTCTTGCTGCTTGACGAACCCCTTAGCCACCTGGACCCTGAGCTGAAGGAATCCGTGCGTTCAAAATTGCTCACCCTCCTGCACTCCACCAAAACCACCGCTTTATATGTTTCCCACGATATCGAGGAAACCATGACCATGTCTGACCGCATGGTTGTCATGCGCAGGGGGCGGCTCGAGCAGGTCGGTACTCCGGATGAAATTTACAAACGACCATCCACTGCCTATGTGGCACAATTGTTTGGAAAAACCAATCTCATCCCCCGCCATTTCATCCCTGGACATGCACATGCATTCACAGATGACATGTGCGGACACGAAGTCGTTCCGACGCGCCCTCACCAGTGGATGATCATCGAGAAGCCCAGTGCCGACTCCCCCAGTTTTCGTGGCAGAGTTCAATCGGTAGTAAATTGCGGGGCATACCAGGAGGTTGCCCTGGAAACGAAAGACTTCACCCTTACCCTGCATGTCACGCATAAGACACCGGTCCGGGCAGGAGAAACCCATACCGTTCAGTGGATTTTCCCCGAATGACCTCAAGGTCAAGCTTCTCTATCCAGAATCACACCTTTATCTGCTTTTCAGTCTTTTTCATTTTACAGACTGGCTTGATATGATTCTGGTAATAGCCTCCCGTTCACTGGATCCCAGGAAGATGAAAAAAGTTTCGAGGACAAAAAAACAACATCGAAACGGAGGGTAATTTGCAGGTAAAAAATCGCAGATCACCCCGAGCTGCCTGTTAGTGATTGAACTCATTTACTCAAAAATCGAGAGCAGGTTTCGCGCGATATGAGGCCATTTGTGTAATAAATATTCCTATGGATCTTCCATCCCTTGGGACGAGTGCATGAATTCAATCACGTAGAATGATAAATACCGGCAAGGCGTCTCAAAAAAATAAAGACTCTCACCGAGCTTAACAAGCAACGGTGAGAGTCAGTGGCGTTCATGATAAGTCGTTTGACCAGTGAACAGTTTTCAGAGGCCCTAAAAAAATCAAATCAACCCCGATGGATTCTCTTGAATGATCCGGAATGAGTGTCCGATTGCCTTAACTAGGAACGGGGGCATCCTTGCTGCCATGCGTCTCCCCTGACACTTTCAAAGATCAAGAGGAACACTCATTGGACTGACCTTGTCCTTGGTCCAGCTGGGCTTGAGCATCGATTGGCTATTGTCGGAGCCTTAATGCCCGTTCGATTGATTCGACATAGCGCTCCAGACTGGGTCTCGTTTCAAGCTCCTCAGCTTTACGAAGCGGCAGCAAAGCGGCTTTGAGATTACCTCGATCCACTTCCAGTTGGCCCAAGGCGACAAATGCATCGACTGCAAACTCGCGCACGGAAGTGGCTCGCTCGAAGAAGTACTCCGATTCCTCAAATTGACCTGTATCTCGGTAATAGTCCCCCAGTAGCATTAAGGTCGCCCCGTCGAGCGGGTTTTCCTCCACCGTATGAGTCAAAATGTTCAATGCTTTTTCAGGGTCCCCAATACTCATTTCGATTCTGGCTTTAGCGATGTTCACCCTGCGCTGCGATTCAGGATCAAGTTCTGCGGTAATTTTTGGTGCTATTAATTGATAAAACTCTCGGGCCTCTTCATAGAGTTTCCGGTTTACCAGGTAGTTCAAGGGACGCACTATCTGGGATGGTTTCCTGGGAGGATGCTGGTGAAATGCAAGTGAATAACTTTCCAGGGCCAGTTTTGGAACGTTATGGTTCAGATAGAGATCTCCTAGCATGGTCAGGCTGTCCCAGGTGGAGTTGCCGGAGTCGGCAACCATCTGCAGATTGGCGATGGCTTTGTCGGGCTGTTGCATGGCCAGGAAGGCATTGGCCTGTGCCAACCAGAAGCTTGGCTCTTCTGGCTTCTCCACAATCAATTCATCGAACAGTGCGATGGCGGATCGAAGCTGTTCGGTTTCTAACAGGCATATGGCCTGACCACGACGAAAATCGAAGCTCTCAGGATCAAACATGCGCGCCATGCGATATGCCGCCAATGCCGATTCATACTTCTGAGTATTGAGATATGAGTAAGCAAGCAATCCGTATGACTGCGCGTCTCCACCACCAAGCTCGATTGTTTTAAGTAACGGTCCAATGGCCAGATCCATCAAATCGCGTTGTACATAGCTCAGTGCCAGCGTTCTCCAGGATCGCCGCAATGAAGGGAATTCGCCAAGGGCTTTTTGCAGGTATCGCTCTGCATTCTGGTAATCGTTTAATTGGTAGTAAAGATTACCCAGAATATTCAAGAATGCCGGGTTGCTATCTGGTTTCAGATCGGCCTCTATCAGCTGAATCGCCCGCCTGGGGTCAGTCTTGATCAACGGTATAATTGCCTTTTGCAAGGGACGATCCTTGACTGTCAATTTGGGTTCGATGGCTTCATTGACCCCATGGCTGGCCATGAAACGTCGACGAAAGGACGGGCTGTTGGGGTTGGAATCGGACAACGAGAAGCTGACGGCTGCTGGGAGCCGCACCGTGTCGATGTGTAATAAAAACACCAATATGACTAAGTAGAGGGAAAGACGCATTATCTGGGAGCTCGGAGGGTGATCGGAAAGCGGCCACGGACCCTGACAGGTTGACCTTTGACTTTGGTAACGGAAAAACGTGCCTGAGATGCAGCTTTCTTCGCTGCTTCCACTAGCTTGGGATGATTGTAAGAACTGGAAAGGATACGGTTGACCCTCACTTTGCCGGTTTTGTCGATCAGAATCTCCAGAATTATGGTTGCTTCCTTGACTCCTCTTTTCTTGAGTTCAGTGGGGAAATCCGCACGAATCATTTGACTGTTCAGGAGTGTTGGAATCTCGATCAGTTCGTCGAAATTAAAAACTCGCTCAATGTCAGCAATAATATCCAATTTTTCGACCATGGGCATGTTGGGTAGTCCCATCGTCAAGGCCACTCCTATCCCGGGAGCGAGTGATAGTTCGAGCTGGTGAACAGGAATTTCTTCAACTGGGTTTTCCATTTTGGGCAGTTCTCGCACGATATCTACTTCCAGTTCCTGGGGGGTATCCGTTGGTGGAACAAGGTCGGGTGGTGGAGGTAGCAAGCTCTTGAGTACCGTTCGATATTCTACGATCTCCTTGCCTGGAGTATTCAATGTTTGAGTCAAGGGAATCAATAGAAACAATCCGGAGGAAATGAGAGTGGCTCCGATCGCGGCAAGGGGCCTGATCGAAATCTTCTTTGTCTTTGGAAGCCCTTCGAGCATGATTATTTTGTTGCCAAATTGATTTGCTTTGCGCCTGCAAGCGAAGCTTCATCGTGAACCTTGGCATAAAGATCAATCGGTGCCTTTCGGTCGGCCTGGATAATCACCGGCATGTTAGTTTTTTTTAAGAGGCGCTTGACGACACCTCCAACTCCTCGTAACCCAATTTCCTGCCCATCGTAAACGATTTGGCCGTTGGCCGTGATCGCGATCAATATCGAACTTTTCTCGAGTAGGTTCGCGGAAGTTGCCCGAGGTTTTTGCACTTCCACTCCGGTTTCCTCGACAAAAACCGTTGTCACAATGAAAAAAATCAAAAGTATAAAGACGATGTCAATCAATGGTGACACATTGATATCGCCGGTGTGGGATTGGTCGTCGAAAATGACCTTGCGACTTCTCATAACGGTTTCTTTGGTTTGGTCTATTTCTTAGGAAATGACATGTTAACTTGGTAAGGTGGTTGACGGATTCGAAGGTGAATTCTGGATCGGGCATCCCAACCTCAGGACCTGACAGGTGTAGAAACGTTCGAGGCGTGCGATGGACCTTCTCAGGCGGTTTCGTCTTTGAATAATCACGGAAAGAATGGCCATGGCTGGTATCGATATGATAAGGCCTGTCTGCGTGGTAATCAGTGCTTCAGAGATACCATGCACTACATTTTCGAACTTCTCCCCTTGACCAAAGATCATACCGTCAAATGTTGAGAGCATACCTGTTACTGTGCCCAAAAGACCGATCAATGGGCCAATGGTAATCATGATTCCCAGAAATCGGATGCGTTGGTTGATTGGAGGCAGGTATTCATTGGTCATCTCGAGAAAATCTCGTTTGACCCCTTCGACCCCTGCGTTCTGATGCCACAGCACCCTTCGTAATGGTAAAGGGTCTTCGCTCAGTTTCTTGGAAATTTCCAAATCTGACAACCTGTGCACGCCGGACTGAATCAAGAAATGGAATTCCAGCTGCAACCAGAGCAAAAGGGCATTGTAGTACAGAAAAAGTGAGAGAAGTAGAAGTGGCAGCATGAGCCAACCACCACTCAACCAAGCCTGGCTGATTTCC
This sequence comes from Verrucomicrobiia bacterium, assembly GCA_014239995.1. GTDB lineage: Bacteria > Verrucomicrobiota > Verrucomicrobiia > Limisphaerales > AAA164-E04 > AAA164-E04. Next base: position 70 of record JAAZXX010000015.1, on the reverse strand, counting down.
TCGATGAATGTTTTTGAGTCGGGTTCCACAAGGTGCAATGGCTAAACTTGGCTTGTCCTCACACCGGCTT
>JAAZXX010000159.1:2446-7673 GCA_014239995.1 Verrucomicrobiia bacterium | reverse complement strand
ACGCTCGACTACAAGCCGAAGCTCGCCGAGATGGACGGCAAGCCGATGCCCAAGTCGATCACCGACGGCCAGCCGATTGCTCAACTTCAGGGCAAAGCCGAATTGAAATGCCTCGGCCCACAGCATGAGTTTCAAAACTTCGGCCAGTCCGGCCAGTCGATCAGCGATTTCCTGCCTTGGACAGCAAAAATGGCAGATGAGATCGCCGTGGTGCGCTCCATGATCACCGACCAGATCAATCATGATCCCGCCCATACGGTGATGAATACGGGCACCTCCATTTCGGGCCGGCCCAGCATGGGGGCATGGATTAATTATGGCCTGGGAAGCGTCAGCGAAAACCTGCCTGGCTTTGTCGTCCTGAGCAGCGTGGGTGGACGCAACCCTCAACCCATCGCGGCACGTCAATGGCACAGCGGGTTTTTGCCCAGCCGTTTTCAGGGAGTGGAATTTCAATCCAGTGGGGATCCTGTACATTATGTGCGTAACCCTCCTGGAGTCTCCAGAGAAGGACAACGCCGCTTGGTCTCAACCGTCCAGAACCTCAATGCCCTGGCACAGGGGCGACAAATGGACCCCGAAATCGAGACACGGATCAGTGCCTATGAAATGGCTTTTCGCATGCAGGCCAGTGTGCCTGAATTAATGGACCTCTCCGACGAACCAGCCCACATCATGGAAATGTATGGAACGAAAGGGTCTGACGGCAGCTTTGCCGCCAACTGCCTGCTGGCCCGTCGTCTGGCTGAACGTGGCGTGCGTTTCATCCACCTCTACCATCGGGGATGGGATCATCACGGGGATCTGGTTCCCCACATGAAAACCTGTTGCAGCCTCACCGACAAGCCCACCTGGGCCTTGATCACTGATCTCAAGCAGCGTGGACTGCTCGAGGATACCCTGATTATCTGGGGGGGCGAGTTCGGCCGTACTCCCATGTTCCAGGGTAAAGGCAAACATCCCGGGCGTGACCACCACATCAAGGGTTTCAGCATGTGGCTCTGCGGCGGAGGCGTGCAAGGGGGCACACCCTATGGTGCGACCGATGAGCTCGGCTACCATGCGGTTGAAAATGTCACCCATGTGCGGGATCTCCACGCCACGATGCTCCATCTCATGGGCATGGATCACCGTAATCTCAGCGTTAAGTTTCAGGGTCTGGACGCCCGCCTGACCGGGGTCGAGGATGCCCATGTACTACACTCCATCCTGCGAGCCTGAACCATCAGACTCTGGCATTCGCCACTCAAAACTGCCACACGGACCGATTTGCGCATCAAAAAGCCCCGACCACAATAATGTGATCGGGGCGGAAAAAGGGCGAGGCACAAGGGCCTGGAGGCCTAATTATTGGGGTTCGGCTCGGTAGCCGGAACCGTGGCTTCAGGCTTGAGAGGTTCCTCATTCTCCACGCCAGGAGTAGGTACGGTCAAGGCCGGAACCTCCTCTGCGGCCACGGCAGGGTCTTCAAAAACACCCTCTGACTCCACTTCTGCAGCCACAGCGGGCTCGGTGGTCGAGGCACCATCGGTCGCAGATGGTGCAGCCACAGGGGCAACCGTCTGGCTGGAGATCTCTTCTTCCAGCAGGTTGCTGCTCCGCTTGGACTGAACCGCATTCAAGGAACCAAGTGCCAAGGCCAAAACAAGAAAAAGACCCGCAGCATATGAAGTGATTTTAGAAAGAGGTGTCCCGGCACCGGCTCCAAAAACCGTCTCGGCGGCACCAGCCCCGAAGGCCAGTCCAGCACCGGCTTCCTTCTTGGGAAGCTGGACCAGGATCAACAGGACGAGGAACAAACTGTTGATCACCATCACGATGGTGCAAATTCCGATGATTAGGCTAAGCATACTTCTTTGATTCGTTGAACAATGATTGTGTTTTGCAAACGGGCACCTTGGCAAAGCTGTGCCTTGGATGCAATGCTGAAATTCAAATGCTGTTAAGGATGATTTCCGAAAAACTCTTTGCATCCAGCGAGGCACCGCCGACCAGGGCACCATCGATATCCGGCTGGCTCATCAGCTCGCGGGCGTTGGCAGGCTTGACACTCCCGCCGTATTGAATACGCACCTGATTGGCGACACTGCTGCCGTGCAGCTCCGCCAAAACGCTCCGGATAAACGCGTGCACTTGCTGAGCCTGTTCCGCCGTGGCTGTTTTCCCCGTGCCAATGGCCCAAACGGGTTCGTAGGCGACAACAGTCTCCTCCATCTGCTCGGAAGTCAGGCCGGCCAGGCTGCCCTTGATCTGGCTGCCAACCACGTCGTTGGTCACGCCAGCCTCGCGCTGTTCAAGGGTTTCGCCCACGCAGACGATCGGCCTGATGGAGGCGGCATGCGCCGTCAGCGCTTTCTTTGAAATCAATGAATCGGATTCCTCCTGATGCTGGCGGCGCTCGGAATGCCCTAGAATGACATAGCGCACAAGGAATTCCTTCAACATCTCAGCAGCGATCTCTCCCGTGTAGGCACCCCCTGTATGTTCGCTCATATTTTGTGCGCCCAGACGAATATTTGTTTCTATCACTTTCTTGGAAACCTCTCCAAGAGCGGTGAAAGGCGGACTGATAAGAATATCAACCTCTTTTACCTGGTGCAATTCCCGAACAAGCTGCTGAACAAGGTCCAGAGATTCGGCAACGGTTTTATTCATCTTCCAGTTACCTGCAATGAGGAGTTTACGATCTTTTTTCATAACGACTTTTTTTAAGTTTAAAACGTTGTTTTCCCGGTCAATCGGGAAAAAACGCATTCAGCGGTTGGAAAGGACAGCGACACCGGGGAGCTCCTTGCCTTCCAAAAACTCGAGACTTGCTCCCCCGCCAGTACTCATAAAAGTGACCTTATCTCCTAACCCGGACTGGTTGAGAGCCTTCACGCTATCACCACCACCGATGATACTCGTGGCTCCGGAACGAGCAGTGGCATCGGCAACTGCCTGGGCCACGGCAAAGGTTCCCTTGGAAAAACGTGGATCCTCAAAGATGCCCATCGGGCCGTTCCAGAGGATGGTTTTGGCATCCGCGATCCGCTCCTGAAAGCATTCAGAGGTCCGTTCGCCGATATCGACCCCCTCCTCCGTGTCGGGGATGTCCGGATCCGTGTTGTGGCGCGGATTTTCAAATGCAAGGATGGGCTTGCCTTTCTTATTCAGCTTGTCGGTGACCACGGGCGTGACCACGATATTGTCGGTCGGCAGGAGGAGTTCAACGCCTCGGGATGAGGCTTTTTCCATGGCTGCCCTGGCCACATCCACCTTGTCAGGTTCCACCAGAGATTTACCCACCTTGAGGCCCTTGGCGAGCTTGAAGGTGTAGGCCATGGCACCGCCGATCAGCAGGCTGTCGGCCTTTTCCAGCAGACGGTCGATGACCGCGATTTTATCCGAAACCTTGGCTCCCCCCAGGATCACTACAAAAGGACGTCGGGGAGTCTCCAGCTCGCTACCAAGGAACTGGAGTTCACGTTCCATGAGCATGCCAGCTGCGCAGATCCCCCCCTTTTCGGTGATCCCCTTCGCAATCCCAAACGTGGAAGCATGGGCACGGTGCGCAGCCCCAAAGGCATCATTCACATACACGTCGGCATGGGCTGCCAACTGGGCTGCAAATGCAGGATCGTTGGCCTCCTCTTCCGCGTAAAAACGGATATTTTCAAGCAGAAGAATATCACCGGCCTTGAGGGCACCAGCGGTCTGGGCCACTTTGTCACCGATGCAATCATCCACAAAAGCCACGGGCCGGCCCAGCAGGTCACTCAGGCGCTGAGCCACGGGCCGCAGGGACATGGAGGGTTCCTTTTTCCCCTTGGGACGGCCAAGGTGGGCAGCCAGAAGAATTTTCGCGCCCTGCGCAACCAGATGATCCAGCGTCGGTATCGTTGCACGGATACGCGTATCATCATTGATGACCATGTCCCCGTCCTTTTCCTCCATGGGGACATTGTAGTCTACCCGAACGAATACACGCTTACCGGCCAAGTCGACGTCTTTGATGGTTAATTTCGCCATAATCCAAATTTCAGACCGGGAAACATAACAAAGTCGCCCTTTGCGTCAAAGAGTTTCACACAAAAACTTGAGATCCCGGCATTGACTCAAAAACGGGAATCAGGCGGAAGAGGCACGATATAAACGATCACGAATGCCATCCCATGGATGCGTATCAGGCACCGACTCCACCAGGATCAGTTCAGGATGCAGACGATCACATGCATACAATTCAGCATACAGCGCACGTGCATAGGCCTCGGGATCACTCGGAATCACCGATACCCGAAGAAAGCAGGCAGGGTCCGGCAAATGCTCATGACACAGCACACAGGTCTTGTGGGCATTGGCATGGAAACGTGCGGGAAACCGGGCCAGGGATTCCGAGGCATTCCAACGGATCACCCGCATCGGAGCACTCGGCGCATAATGCTTTTGATGTAAGCCGGGACTCTTGCATGCCGCCTCTGCTGAAGCCCCCGGTCCATCGCCCTGCGTCGCCTGGCGTGGCGTGGTGTTGGGATCCACCGCCCGAAGGGATTCGAGGTGGATCATGCCGGGCCGCAGCACCACCGGGTACTCACCACACAAGTCAAGCACCGTTGATTCAATACCCACACTGGCAGAACCTCCATCCACGATCAATGGGATGCGCCCCTTCAACTGGGCCAATACCTGTGCAGCTGAGGTGGGTGAGAGCTGGTTGGCAAGGTTGGCACTGGGGGCGGCAACGGGGCGTCCGAGGGTTTCAATCACCCGCTGCATGAAGGGGTGCAAGGGCCAGCGCAGGGCCACCGAGTCCAGACCCGCGGTAATCTGGCTGGATATTCCAGCCGCCTTGGGCAGTACCAGGGTCAGGGGTCCGGGCCAGAATGCCCGTAAAAAACGCTCTGCGACTTCAGGCCAGGACGGTACACAGCCAGCGAGCATGGATCGACCTGCCACGTGCACAATCAAGGGATTGGTGGCAGGTCGCCCCTTGATTGCGTAGATGGATTTCACCGCATCGGTATTCATGGCATCCGCCGCAAGCCCATAGACTGTTTCTGTTGGCAACGCGATCACTGCCCCCTGGTCGAGCAGTGCCACGGCCTTTTGCACGGCTGCATGCATGCGGATGGGGTTATCGATGGGAAGAACGTCGGTTTTCACAGGGGAATGGTGCACATCAAATAAGATAAATCAGGCAATGACCTTAATCCGATTCCAGTCCCCATTGACAGCCTGGAGGGCTTGA
>JAAZXX010000159.1:0-2436 GCA_014239995.1 Verrucomicrobiia bacterium | reverse complement strand
TATTGGTGGGTGTTGGCATTCCAGCGTTTTTGAGCCGACACATGAATGGGCCCGCTAATACTGCGAATATGATTTTCCCGTATCCTGTATATACCCTTGCGCTCATTGTGAAGGAGGTCATATGGATGAGGCTGAAGCCATTGTTGGACATGTTGCTCAAACTTGAGTCCAAAATGCTCGGCTTCCTGAAGGACCCATTGGCAGGCACAGTGACTCAGTCCCGACTCCCGGTAGCCACCCCCTATATCGGAATGAGCTCCCGCAAACCAAGCCTGCTTGAGGTCGATCCCCTGCTTGGAATTCCAGAGCGTAGGAGCAAAGTCTTCACGGTTTTCGTCAATGGAAACAGCGTGACGCGCATGGCGGACGATCCTGCTTGGTTCAGTGTCATGGAAGAGAAATTCCTTTTTCCCCAGGGTTCCCCAGAAAGGCACGGGAATCCCGTTAGCTCCCACCGTGTCCCATACCCCCATGTAATGGATGTAACTCAGGTTAGCCACCGAGAATTGTTGGCGAAAAAGTGTTGCGGCGTTCGCATCCGGGCTCGAGAACTTGCCACGTTTCCGATAGAGTCTGTAAGCGTTTGGAATCTGATCTGCATGTTCCCTTTTCAGGATGCCCGCATTGCGAATCAGCCCCCCCAGTGAGCGCACGGTGTAGGCTCCACGACTGAACCCAAAGAAATACAATGCATCGTCCTCATGATAATTATGAACAATGAAACGATAGCAATCCATGATGTTCTTATCGATCCCTGCCCCGGAGATACCCCCTGTGATTTTTTTTCGATCCGTTCCCACACCCCAATCATAAAAAACGACCTGATCCATCCCGTCAGCCCGGGAACACACACCCCGGGCAAGCTGCAATACGTTGGTGGCAAGCCCCTTTTCAGGAGAATGCCAGGTTCCGTCTGCAAAAATGGCAATACGTTTCATGACACACCACACCTACTGTTTTTATCTGCTTCAAACAATGTGATTTTCGGTTTTCAAGCCCATCTGTAAAATGTGCTCCAAACGATCCCTGGCCTGCTGCATCGATCCGGCCGTGGAGGTGGGTCGCCCTTGGAAACCGCATTACAAGACCCAGCTCATGGCAGCATCGTGGAGCTCAGCCAAAGGAGTCGGGGTCTCAAAAGCAGTGTCATGACCTGCAAGTTGATAATATTGATGGCCTTCAAAATCCATTTCAGCTTTGACGACGTAGGAAAAATCCTCATGGTCCGCCAAAAACACAGCACAGGCATGGGCATGAATGGACCAGTGCCCACTGGTATCGTGACGCCGAACATCCCATTGGTTCAGACTTTCCAAAAAATCCCCTAACGCACCCTGATCACTCAGGTACTGGACAAAGAGATTATGGGATTGGAGATCTGCACGTATTTCATCATCAATGGAGGTGCCCATCATTGCCTTGAGTTCAGATACCGAACCTATCCGTAGTCTTCGCAACACAGTCGCCTGGGCCACAGGTGCGGCGAGCCAGTGCAGCGATTGCGGCAGATGCTCGCGGATGAAATCCGTGCCAGTCTCCATCAACATGGCATCCTGCGAAGCGGAATCTGAACCTTCCCAGCCCTCCACCTGATTCGCCAGATATGCCCTCAAGACATGCCAGAACTCCCCAAAAAGTAGCCGCCTTTCATTAAGCTGCGTTTCCACCAGGGGAAGTCTGCCCTGAAGGTGGGGGTAGGATTGCCAGACATCCCGGATCTGAGATTCACGAAAAAGATAAGCGGAAGGATTTGCTCGGATCGCATCTGCAGTGCCCGGATCGATGGTCAGACGTGACTCGCGGGTGACCATTTCAAACAAGGCAACCCCGGCTGCAAAAATATCAGAAGCCTGCGTCAGGGGCACACCGCTTTCGATGTTGGAGGAATCGATCAAAAGCTCGGCATAATCTGGAGTAGCGGAGTACATGTATTCCTTGGTCTTGCCAAGATACCTTGGAGTAAAAAAGGCGCCCATGTCTACGAACCTGATGCTCCCACTGGACAGTCGCAGCACGTTTTCAGGTTTGAAATCAATCACCACGATGTGGTTTTCATGAAACCGTTCCAAGATGGCAAACGTCTCAAAGACAGTGCTTCGGAATGTATCCACCCAGGCATCGTCCATTCCGTCGCGAGTCGCCTCATCACACCATTCCTGTAAATCCTGTCCGTTCAGGAACTCCATGGCAACAAAGGCATATTTCCGCTCATAGTCGATCCCTGAACCATGATAAGCGGGAATAGCGCGGCGGAGGGATTGCAGGGCGCCTATTTCCTCAAAATTCGCTACCTCAAGCTGAAAGGCAACGTGCGGTCCATAACTGATCTCGTCCTCAACACCGCAATCCAGGTCGAAAATCTTGACCACGACATCTGGCCGATCCGTGTAGAAGACGGCCGTTTCTTGGCCGATACGCAAGGCAGCTCCAAGAACA